>NZ_KV815119.1:1800-21578 GCF_001814145.1 Prevotella sp. HMSC073D09
TTCACCTTTAAAAGGCGTTAGCCATTTTTTCACCCTTTCACTCTTTCACCTTTTCACTTTTAAGAGGTTTGACATCACGCCCCTCTCCCCGTGGAGAGGGGAAAGGGGGTGAGGCTCTTATTGCATCTCATCCAACACCAAAACGGGTTGTTTGCCATCGAGGTCTTGTTGTGCGAAGGTAGCAGTAAGTTCGCGTTCTTCGCCAGGGAAAAGCGTGATGAAGTTGTCGCTCCATATCGTAGGTAGCACCTCTGCACCGCCTTCGCCCTTGGCAATGTATAGGCGATGCATAAAGGCTAGCTGTGTGGAAGGGTTCTTCACCTTAATGGTCATCACCACGTCGCCATCGCGTTGTGTTGTTCGTGTGTCGAACTTCAAGGGCACCTTGGGCAAGCGCGTTAGTTCACGGAAATCGTTTTTGCCGTCGGCCGTTTGCCAATAGAAGTTGTCTGACATGATGCAACCTTGCTTGTCTACCAGTTGTAGGCGAACGAAATGCACGTTGCTAACGTCCTGCGGAACGGGTACGGCAAATAGTTCGGTAAAGCAATCGGCATCAAACGCACGCTGTTGCACCGTTTGTTGCCAGGCCACATTCAGGTTGTTGTCGTACACTTTCACGTTCACGGTGATGTCGGTTTGTGGCTTATGCATCGTGTTGATAACGCTCACCATGCGGTTATGTTCGTTCATCTGTATGTGCAAGGGCTCTAATGCCTTCTTGGTATAGTAGTACCCTGCGTTGGGATTGAGGAACCAATCGTATATTTGCCATAACACCTGCGGCCACGTAGCATTAAGTTTCCAGAGCATTACGCCCGTGGTTATGTCCCACATGCGGTGGTTGGCTGCCTCGAACATGGCCCGATAGCTGCCCGCGTTGATGTATTGCGCCCAACGGATGTAGTCTTCGGCCGACGAGGGCTGACCAAACTGCTGACGGATGGCGTTGTCGTAGGGTTTGAAGGCATAACTTGACGGCGGACAGCAGATGGAGTCCCAAGCGTCGTGGTAGGCCCAAACCTTATCGAGCGGATAGTGCGCGTTGCGCGGACCCTTGCCTAAATCGAACACATACTTCTTCATACTCTCGAGCGTAGATACGGCAGGAACACCCATTTCGTTGCGAAACATTTGGTCTTTTACCTCCAACACCTTATTATAATAATAGGGATGAGGGTACCAAGTGTAGTCGGGTTCGTTCTCATCGGTCATGCCTGTGGGCAGGTCGGGCTTGATGTAGGGCGTAAGTTTGTCTACATCCCAACCATGGCTAGACGTTGCAATGAAGGGGCGAGTGGGGTCGTGCTGCTTAATGTAGGCACGTAGGGGTACGTATAGTTCTTCGCGCACCATCGTTTCAATCTGCATACACCACAGCGCCAACGAGGGGTGGTTGCGGTAACGTTTCACCACATCGTACATGTTGCGCAGTGCAAGGCGCGTATCGGTGGGATTGTTGAAGGAAGGTTCGCCGGGATAACTAGTCCAACATTGGAAAAACACCTCCCACATCAGCAGTCCGTACTTGTCGTAAGTTTCCATAACAGCCTCTGGGGGCGAGGGCATGTCTTCGTTGGCAATCATGTTTACGCCTGCATTAGCCAGCAGTCGGGCCTCGTCGTACATGCGCTTGGGGTTCATGTCGAGCAGCATGTCGGGCTGGATAAAGCCGCCACGACAGAAAATGCGTTGGCCGTTTACCCAGAAAATGCGGCCATGTTCGCCGTCGCGTTCCTTTAAAGTAGAGGTGATTTGGCGTATGCCGAAAGTGGTAGACTGCGTGTCGGACACCTTACCGCCCACTTCAAACGAGAGGTCTAGGCGATGAAGATGTTGCAGACCATAGCCATTGGGCCACCACAGGTGGGGATTTTGCACGTTGAGTTGGGAAAACTCTTCGGGCGAGAAGTTAACGGTGAGGGTTTTTCCGGCGGGTATGGTGACGCGCTTTTCAAAGGCGATGGTGGGCATTTGGCCCGGCATCTGCTTTTTATAGGTGTGGAAGTCTATCTCTTTTAGCAGGTTGATACGCCCACGCAACACACCCGTTTGGGGCTTGTTGCTTGCGTTTCGTAATTCGGTTTGCACGGATATGCTGGCCTTTGTGGTGTCGGGCAGGTTCAGGTTGGTAACGATGTAGGGGTTTTCAATCTTCACATCATCGGTGTAAGTTAGGTACACGTCTTGATAAAGCCCCATGTTGCGGTCGCGTACCACGGGCGAACAGTCCCAACCGGCCATGAATTTGAGGGTTACATCTCTGAAAATCTCTTCTCCTTGACCTCTACCTTGCCCGAAAGGGGTGAAGAGATAGCCCGGACGTGGCGTGCCCACGTTGTCTACTTGGTATATCTTTACGGCCACCACGTTGGGCTTGTCTGCCGAAACAAGGGCTGTTATGTCGTATTTAAAGCGCAAGAACATGCCCGCCATCTGCGTTTTGTTGGCCACTTGCTTGCCGTTTACCCAAAGGTCGGCGCGATAATTGATGCCGTCGAAGTTGAGCCACACGCGCCTTCCGCGTTCGCCGGCGGGTATGGAGAACTGCGTGCGGAACCAATAGGGATGCTTAAAGGGGTTAGGCACGCCCTTAATGTGCGAGTACTTGCTAAGTCCCAATCGGCGGTTTAGATCGTCGGAGGCATCGGGTATGCGTAGGTCGTTGAGATCGAAGTGCGGGTCGGGGTACACATTCTCTTTCACCAAAGCCCCTAATACGCTTGTGGGTACGGTGGCATTGTGCCAGCGTTGGGGCTTATAGGTGCGTAACGACAACACGTTGCCCGCTTGTGGCACACGCGTTGTGGACTGCATTTGCCATTGCGTTAGCGGCTGCCGACCGTCTTTTAGGTTGTTGTTAGCGGCGTGTGCCATGGTGAAACAGCACAGGCATACGAGCAAAAACTTTATTCTCATTATGGAAATGGGTTGGGTTAAGAGTTAGACGAGAGCGCGCATAAGGCATGCTGCGCCCACAAAACCAGCGTTGTCGGCCAACGATGCCATAACAATGGGTGTGCGTTGGGCGGGCAACGGACAGATGTGCGCCTGCAAACTGCGCATCATGGCAGGCATAAAGAAGGGATAGGCGGTGGCAATGGAGCCACCAAGCAAAACCACATCGGGGTCGATGAGGTTGATACACCAGGCCAAAGGCACGGCAAGATGTTGGCCAAAGGTTTCCCAAGCATCGAGCGCATGGCGTTCGCCTTGCTGTGCACGCAGGTAAACTTCTAGCGAAGAGGCGTCGGTATGGGCTATTTGTTTGTAGATGTTGGCCACGCCCTGCCCCGAAATGGCATCTTCGATGATGCCTTTACCGTGGGGCGAACACCATATCTCGCCTGCTGTGCCAGTGGCACCGTTCCATATTTTGCCGTCTACCACCAACGCACAGCCAATGCCCGTGCCAAGCGTGAAACCCAGAACAGTGCGTTTGTTGCGCGCCGCACCGAACACGGCCTCGCCCAATACCAAGCAATTGGCATCGTTGTTGAGGGCCACAGGTAAGTCTACGGCCTGTTGCAGTGCCTCGCGCAAGGCGAAATGTTGCATGGTGGGTAGCTGCGGACAATCTAAAACCAAGCCCAAGTCGAGGTCGAGTGGTCCGGTAGAACCCACGCCCACGCCCACAACGTCTTGCTTTTGAAGTCCGTTGGCATTCATCACTTGTCTAATAGACTGTGCGATGTTCTCCACAATCTGTTCTTTCGGTAGATGACTTTGCGTAGCAATCTTAATCGGCGTGCCGATAACGCGGCCGTCGGCAGCGTCTATGGCACCTGTCATTATCTTTGTTCCGCCTAGGTCTACGCCTATAATGATATTGTTCATTGTTGTTTTAAGTTTATGAGAATCTTTGAGGAGTAAAGGAGTAATGGAGTAAAGGAGTAAAGCCAAATGCCTTGTTGCCCTGTAGCTATTTATCTTGTCAACGCTCCTTCATCCCTTTTCCCCACACGGCCACAGCCATGACGTATGCAAAGGCAACGACATTTACAGCCATGCCCCAAACCATGCCATGGGCGTTGCCAACAGCACCGACAAGCCAGCCAATGAAAGCTCCGCCCACAATAGCTGTGCCTAAAATGCCTGAGAGCATGCCGTGATCGTGGTTGAAACTGTTGATGACGGCACTGAATAAGGCCGTGAACGACACACAAGTGAAGTAACCCACAAGGGCAAACGACACCAAGGCCACGCCTTCGCTGCCCAGCATGGCCACCACCAATGCCACCACGGTGAGGGTGCTATGCACGATGAAGACCGCACGTTCGCTTACCTTACGCATCAAGGCCGATGCCACCAGCCTGCCCACTGCTTGCAAAAGCCAGAACAAAGCCACGATGAGGGCGGTTTTTGATGGGAAGAGTTGGTGCATAAATGTTGATTCGGGCCAAAACGATTGGTCGTTGCTGAGGTGGTGAACGTTGTTCATAAAGGTGATGATGTACGACGAAACGCCCACTTCGCCGCCTACATAGAGAAAGATGCCTAAGGCATAAACCAGCACCAAAGGGTTGCGACAGAGATGGAAAAACCTACCTAGGTTTAGCCGTTCGTCGGCATTGGTGGTGGTCTTTGGGAAGTGGGCGAAGGCTACTACCACGAATATCACGGCATTAACCACTGCCAGGAGCAGGTAAATGGTGGTCCAACTTAGGTTGTTGGCTTGCAAAACGGGTACGATGAGCGGACTAAGGGCGTAACCCAAGGCACCAATACCAATGATGAGGGTTAGGTTAGACGTGTAGCGCGATGGTTGGTCGAGCACCCGAACAAAGGGATTGCCCGCTATCTGCACAGCCGTTACACCCGTTCCGATGAGAAATACAGACACGATAACAGCCCACGCCGCAGCACTGAGGTAGCAAAGGGCAGAACCTGTGCCCATCAATGCCGTTCCCAAAAGCAACACAGACTTTGCTCCGAAACGGTCGGTGAGCAAACCAAAAGGTATCGACGTTAGTCCGTAGGCCAAGAAAAAGGCCAAGGGCAACAGGGCTGCCACACCTAGCGACACACCATATTGCGCCTGAAAGCGGTCGATGGCCACGCCTATTACCGACGTTAGAAGGCCAAACACCACGTATATCAAGGCCGTGATGCCCAAAAGCATGGTTTGTCTTTTCCCACTGTTGCCCATTGTGCATCCTCCTTTTACTCGGTTACTGTTACCTTTGCACCGCGCGAAAAGCTGCCTGCCTCGAATCCGTGACGCTTGGCATACTCGTCGATGAAGAGCTGTAAGGGCAGGATGCTTAAGATGGAGAACAGGTATTCGTCTTGTTCGTCTACGTAAACGGGCAGTATGTTGTCTGTTACATGCTGTACGGCATCGCACGAATTGGTGATAAGCCACACGCGTCCGCCAAAGCCAGCAATGTCTTCGGCCATCTTTAAGCTTTGTTCGAGCGTGCGACCCTCGGATGCAAACAACACCGATTTAAAGCCAGGAGCAACCATTTCCATTGGTCCGTGCCTGAATTCGCCGCCCAAGATGCCTGTTGCAGCGATGTGGGTGGCCTCTTTAAACATCAAGGCACTTTGGCTAGCGGTGGAGAACGATGGGCCACGGGCGATGATTTGCAGCGTGGTGAGGTCGCCAAGGAAGTCGAGTCCCTTGCCCAACCATTCGTTACGGCTTGCCAACATGTCTTCAAATTTGGCTTGTAAGCCTGCCAATTGGCGTTGCGTGTGGGCGTTCCAGCGGTCGCTAAGATACAATCCCAAGATGCAAGCGGCCAAAGAAGTGAGCACATAGGTCTTTGTTGAGGTCATCTCTTCGCGTCCGCCCTTGCACAATAGGGCTACATCCGCCTTTCTTGCAAGTGCGCTATCCTCCTCGTTGACAATGCCTACACAGTACACCGACTGCGGCAGACGCTCCAAAACCTCTTTAATCTCATAGCTTTCGCCCGACTGCGAGGCGCAAACCAACAGCGTGGGGCGGTTGAGCAGCGAGAGATTGTAGTGCAACAGTTCGCTCGTGTTGATGTAATGGGCGTGAATGCCCTGTTGGTTGAACAGGCTTGCGGCTGCAAACGAGATGAAGAACGAACTGCCCATGCCCGTAAACACCACATCGTGAATGTTACGTTGGGCGATGGCCTCCCTCGTTTTGCGCAAGAGTTCCATGCCTTCGGGGGCTGAATAGAAGTGGATGATGTTGCCAATGGCAGCAGGTTGTTCCAGTATTTCGGTAAGAAACTTATTGGTTGACATATTCTTTAACTGTTGTGCAAGCATGCGCGTGCAAGGCGGACATGCCTGCAATGAAACATTACAAATGGCGTTTCGCCTTATTTTGTCTTCATCATGCGCATAACCCACTGGCCTTTCGAGAGGTCGGTGCAGTGCGAATAAGTTACGTAGAGCTGCCCGTCGAGCACGTATTGGAAGGCGCAGGCATCGTTTTTATAAAGTACGGGGTTGTTGGTTACGCGCTGGTAGCCGCGGTCTACCTCCTTAGACGAGAAGGCATTGGTAACCCATTTGGTGTGGGTGTCGTCGCTAAACTCTTCTACGAGCAGGTAATATGTGCCGCCATGATAAGCAACGGAGGGCGCGGCAAGGGTTTTGTTGGATGTAACCACCTCGTAACTCTTTTGCTGTGGCAGGTCGGCCACGCGCTTACTTTTCTTTACCAGCACGTTCCAACGTGGGTTGTTTTTCGCTCTTTCGGTACCGTTATAATAGAAAAGATAGAAAAAGCCGTCGTTCTTATTAAAGTAAATAAAGGGGTTTTGGTTTTGTTCTCCATCGGCGTATGGCACAACAACGCGCTTGTTGTCGAAGTCGATGCCGTTTTCGCTCTCGGCCATCACGATGCGACTGTCTTTATTTGGACCCTTATATTCGGCGTAAAACATGTAGAACTTGCCGTCGCTCATCACCACAGTGGGCCATCGGCAGTTGGCTGCGATGATGGGATTGGCCTCGTACTTCACCCAATCGGTGAGGTTATTGCTACGCACCAGTCCTGCCTTACGAAAGTGTACGTCGTTTTCGTAATGGTCTAGCCCATAGTAGCCCCAGTATTTATAGCCGTCTTTGTTGGCCTCTACTACCGAGAAAGTGTGCACGGTGCCGGCATCCCAGCCGCATTTGTCGCCTTGAATAACCAGTTGGTCGTCTACTACTTGGGGATAAACCTTGCTTTGAGCGTTCGCTCCAACCGTGGCCACGGCAAGCGACGCCACGGCTAAAAACATTTTCATTGTTCTCATTTCTTATCGTTGTTTTTTGTGTTAAATGCAATTCTTTTGTTCCTTGCATCTTGCACACAACCACCCCTGAGAACAGTTGGAGGACCTCACACCATGAATATGTCGATTTCGTTTTCGCTCAGTTGTTGGAACTCTTCTTCGCTTAGATGCTTGGTTGTGATAAGCTTATCTATGGCGTTGAGAGGCGAAATAACGCCCAAACTGCGCCTGCCGAACTTGGATGCATCCACTAAGAGAAACACTTCGCCGGCCGATTCCATCATCACCCTACTTGTTTTGGCCTCGTTGATGTCGGGCGTAGTTAGTCCGATGTTCATGTCCACGCCGTCTACACCCATGAAAAGCTTGTCGGCCGACACCTTTCTGAGCGTGTCGTCGGCCAATGGCCCCACCATCGTAGCGGCCATTTTGAGCAGATTTCCGCCCACAACGATAACCTCTATGCTGGTATCGCTTAGGTCGCTGGCAATGTTTAAGGCGTTAGTGATAACCACCAGTCGCTTAAAGTTGCGCAGTTCTTTGGCCAAAAGACTAGTTGTAGACCCCGAATCGAGGATGATGGTATCGCCTTCGGCCACAAAAGTGGCGGCCTTGCGCACTATTCTGATTTTCTCTTCGAGGTTAATCTTCTCCTTTTCGTTAAGCGCTTGGCCAGGATAAAGCCGGTTTACCTTCACCGCTCCACCGTGGGTTCGTTTCAACAAGCCACGCTTTTCTAGCAACAAGAGGTCTTTTCGCAGCGTTACGGGTGTGGTATTCAGTTCGTCTACCAAGTCTTTCGTAACAATTCTTCCCTCTCGTTCCAGCTTTTCGGCAATCGTTTGCAGTCGTTCTTCCTGAAAAACGATGTTGTCTGCCTGTGTGTTATGCTGCTCCATAATTCGATGATGTGATGTTGTTCTACCTCGCAAAGATACACAATTTGCTTTGTTTTTGTTTCGCATTTGTTGTTTTTTATTTCGTTTTCGGCAGCTCGGCGAGCATGTGCTAGCCCGCTTCAACGGTTTTTCAGCAACGTTTGCGAGGTGTGGTTGTTGTGCAAGATGTCAAAGAGCGCATGTCGTTTGCCAGTCCGCCTGTACGCATTTGGCACAACGGCTTTCAACGACTGCAACGTTATTTGTTGTGTTTTGGAGATTATTTCTTTCGTTTAAAGCTCCATCCCCAGCCTTCTCCCGAGCCAGGTGCAGAGGTCGGTGCCTTTTGCATTTGCCAAAGAACAAGCTCGTCTTCGGTGAGTTTCATTATCTGATACACGCCCGTAGCCGTTGCGGCAGGCTGCGTACAGCCCACGGCATGGTCTAGGATGTAGGGGTTTTTCACCGTTAGCGTGCGCTTTTCGGCATCTAGTACGAACGTACCTTTAACGCCAGCGTCGCCTGCCACATGGTGATAGGTGTAGTTAACGCCGCCGTTGAGGTCGAAAACCATTTCTCCATTGATGTCGGGCGTTATCCTTTCGCACTGTCCCCAGCTCGACGAGGGCATCCAGTTATTGGGATAATTCACCAAGTCGCCTGTGGTTTGGTAGCAATAATCGGGCTTACCCGTCTGCGTATCGGTGTTATACACCCATGTCGCGCCCTTTCCGCCGCCCGTTAGTTCTTTCCAAAGCGGTTTCTCCGCCATAGTGGGGTCGGCCGAAGTAACGGTGTATGTCGTGTCGGCACTAACCTCTTGCGCCCCTTCTCCATAGATGGTTACGCTCACGTTGTAGTTTCCGGGCAGCGGATAGTAAGCCGTTG
Source organism: Prevotella sp. HMSC073D09 (assembly GCF_001814145.1). NCBI lineage: Bacteria > Pseudomonadati > Bacteroidota > Bacteroidia > Bacteroidales > Prevotellaceae > Prevotella > Prevotella sp. HMSC073D09. Next base: position 10,778 of record NZ_KV815119.1, read on the forward strand.
CGGTGTCTCTGCCAGGTGCAATAACCTGTCCGTTACCCAAATCCCAGCTATAAATAAAGCCATTGTCGGCCCAAGCCCTGAAAATGGGATTGTAGGGATCGGCATTGTTTATCGTTATGTGTGGGTTCGAAGGGGCTGGCCCCATCTTCCCCGTTTTGCTTTCTTGTGGTTCGCAGGCGGCGAAACATATCACTGCCACCGCAAGAGCGAACATACTATGTTTGGCATTCATTGTCGTATGTGTTATTTGGTTGTGTTAATAACTTTAGTTGACGGGATAAGTGGCCGCAGGGCAACAAGGCATTTGGCTTAACTCCTTAACTTCTAAAGATGAAAAATGGCTAACGCCCTTTAAGAGTTGTTTAGCGGTTTCTAGTTCATTCTAGTTTTCGGACAAGTCGGACTGGTCCTATTAGCCTAACGCCACCAATGCTATTGGCTTAACTCCTTAACTCCATAACTCCTCATTAATACGGATTCTGTGTAAGGTTCGGATTCAGTCCTATCTCCGATTGCGGTATGGGCAGATAGCGTTTGTTGTCGGTATAACCCTCTATCAAGTTGCCGCGCCCTGTGCGAACAAGGTCCCAATAGCGGTGGCTTTCCATAGCCAGCTCCACGCGCCGTTCGTGATAAACGGCTTTCAGGGGGTCGCTCTTGTAAGGACTTTCGCCCAACCCCACACGTTTCCTCACGGCATTAAGTGGCGTTTGCCAATCGCTGCCATTGTGTGCGGCAGCCTCGGCCTGCCAAAGCAGCACGTCGGCATAGCGTATCACGCGCACGTTGAGACTTGCCGCATCTTCCATAGACGGCCGTTGACTCTTGGGCAACGTACCTTTACGACGGCAATAGCCCACAGCAGGCGCATCGGGATTGTGCACGGGGTCGTAGTTGGTGTAAATGGTTTCTTCGTCTTTGGTTCCCTGCCACAACACGTCGCCATGCTTAATGATAGTCCATTCGCGACGTGGGTCGCCCGGTTCAAACTCATCGTAAAGGTTCTGTGTGGGCTGGTCGAAACCCCATCCGCCGTTGCGGTCGTCGCGCGAGCGTTGGTAAATCTCAATCATACTCCCCTCGTTTTCGTCGCCCCATTGCGTCATGTTGAAGTCTTTAAGCTGAACATCAAACACCGACTCCACGCCGTTGTCGGTGGCAATGGTAAAGAGGTCGCCGTAATTGGGTTGCAAGCTATAATCGCCAGAGGCCACAATCTCCTTGGCCAAGGCCTCGGCCTCCTTCCATTTCTCCTGCCAAATGTAGCATTTGGTAAGGAAAGCGGCAGCCGAACCCCACGTAGCGCGCCCCAAATCCTCTGCGGGTTGGTCCTTCTTATGGGGCAGTTCTTGCATGGCGGCCTTGAAATCGGCCTCCACAAAGGCCCAACATTCCTCCATCGATGCCCTTCCGCCCTTGTATTCGGAGGGTTTCAACAGATGGTCTACCAACGGAACAGCTCCGAAAACCTTCATCAAACAGAAGTGGTAATACCCTCTCATAAAGCGCGCCTCGGCTATGAAACGGCGTTGGGCGGCCTCGCTGATGTTGGCATTGCCCTTAACGCCTGCGATAACTCGGTTGGCGCGGTTTATTCCTTCGTATTGTTGTTGCCACGCCGTTGAGAGTTGTTCTTGTTCGGGCGAGGCGCGAAAGTGTTCTATGTCGTACATCTCGGGCTGGTCGCTGTCTCCGCCGCCGCCTTTTATTGCGTCGTCCGAGGCCACATCGCCAATGGCCCAATCAAGATATTGTATGTAACCCATCCAGCCGGCCGGGTCGTATGCGCCCACGAGCGTGCTTTTAGCCGCATTCTCATTGGCAAAGAACGTATTCTGGTCGATGCTGGGCACTGGCGTGTCGAGAAAACCTTCGGGGTCGCAAGCTGCAAAGCCCATTGCCATCGGCATGATGATATATATAAGGTGTCGCTTCATTTTCGTTGCGGTTTAGGTTGTTGTGTAATGTAATGGATGTAAAAGGGAGGCTGAACCGCGGTTTAGAACGATAGTTCTACCCCCACCGAGTAAAGTCGGGGTGTGGGATAATAACCGCGGTCCACGCCAATGTCGAGAGGATCCGACCCGCCTCGCATGCCTATTTCGGGGTCCAGACCCGTATATTTGGTAAACGTATATAGGTTTTGGGCATTGAGATACACGCGTGCTTTGGTAAGTTTGGCCTTGCTAACCCATGCGGCTGGCAGTTCGTAGCCCACTTGCAGCATCTTTATGCGCAGGTAAGAGCCGTCTTCCAGGTAGCGGTCGCTTTGCAATATCGAGTTGTTGCTGTCTGTTCCGCCCATGCGCGGGTAGCGTGCATCGGTCTGTGTGCCTTCGCCATGCCAGCGATTAACCATGTCGCGCGAGAAGTTGTAGCTCAGGTTGCCTGTGGAAAGGCTGTAAGTAGACGGACCATTGTACAGCTTGTTGCCGTAAACGCCTTGCAGAAGTAGGCTTAGGTCGAAACCTTTATACGATAGGCTGCCGTTGAGCGAGTAAGAGAACTTGGGCAGCGGACTTCCCAAATAGGTGTAGTTCTCTGGTGCCATCAAGTCGTCTTTGTTCACCGTTTTGTAGCGAACATCGCCCGGGGCCACGTTCTTTTGCGCCTTTTGTGCATTCACCTCGTCCCAGTTTTGGAACAGTCCGTCGGTTTTCAGACCATAGAACTGCGCCATCGGTCTGCCCACGACGGTGCGTGTAAGGTACACCGAGTTCATGAAACGCGCCCCTTCGATGTAGGCATCGGCGCCCAAATCCAGCACGCGGTTAGAGATGGTGGTGAAGTTAGCCCCCACAGCGTAGCCCAGCGGGTGGTCGTAGTTGCGATATTGCAACGACAACTCCAGTCCGCGGTTGCGCATTTTACCTGCGTTTTGGAAAGGCGGTTCGGCAATTCCCACCTGTCCTGGCACGGGAACGCGCAGCAACATGTCGCTCGTTGTCTTGTCGAACACCTCAATTGTGCCCGATAGCTTGCCTCCTAGCACGGCGAAGTCGAGCCCGAGGTTGGCGGTTGTGGATGTTTCCCACTTCAATTCGCTGTTGCCTGTGCTGTTAAAGCTAAACCCTGGCATCAGCTTTCCGCCAAACACATAGTTGGAACCTGCCGAGGCAAACGTGGCATACGAGTAGGAATCGACACTACCTTCGTTGCCTATCTGTCCCCAACCGGCGCGCAGCTTTAAGTTGCTAAACACCTTTTGGTCTTTCATAAAGGGCTCTTCGGTTACGCGCCATCCTGCCGAAACCGATGGGAACACGCCCCAGCGGTGCCCGCGTAAGAACTTAGACGAGCCGTCGAGCCTCATGTTCAGCGTTAAGAGGTAGCGTTCCAAATAATTGTAGTTGATGCGTGCCATGCCCGACAGTAGCTTGTGCTGTGTGGTAATGCCCTTGGCGGCAGCCGCTGCATCTTTGTTGCGCGCGTTGTTGATGAACATCACCGAGGGGTCGTTGCTGGGCACGTTCTTTACCGATGCTTGCAGGCTTTTGTACGTTACGGCGTAACTCTCGCAACCCAGCATGGCCTGTAAGGCATGGTTGCCTAGGTGCGTGTCGTACGTAAGCGTATTGGTAAACTGGCGCATGTAAGTGCTGTATGTAGAGTTGGTTATGCTGTTTTCCTTGGAATTTTGCTGTGCCGCGAATACGTAGTACACGGGCGTATAGTTGGCATATTCGTTGTTGGCGTACTCGGTAGAATAGGTCGTCCGCCATTTCAGTCCCTTCAAAGGCGACACTTCTGCGTAGACATTGGCCAACACGCGATAGACGATGTTTTCGGGATTGTTGTACTCGATGGTTGCAACGGGGTTGTGAATGTCGCTGAAAGTAGACTTGGTAAAGCTGCCGTCTTCGTTGCGCACGGGCGTTATTGGGTCGCGGGTGTAGGTGGTCATCATCGGACTTGTCCACTCGTCGTTCTCCAAAGTGCCGTTTTGGCGGGTGCGCACCAGCGTAATGTTTTCGCCAATGGTCAGCCAATTGTTGGCCTTAAACTCGCCATTGGCACGCAGCGTAACACGGTCGAAGGCCGTTTTCTTCATCAATCCGTCTTGCGAAAAGCCGTTCAGGCTGAGGTAATAGTTGGCTTTGTCCGTTCCGCCCTGTACGGATAGGTCGGCGTTCTTCACGGGTGCGTTCTTATGTAGTATGGCATCGAAATAATCAACGGTGGGCAACGAGCGCACGTCTCCAAAAAGCGGCACCTGCCCCAAAGCCGCTTGCATCTCGTTTCGCAGCATTCCCCACGTCGGACCGTCGCAAACGTTGTTCTTACGCCATACGTTTTGTATGCCGTAATAGGCCGAAAGGTTGATGGTGGCCTTGCCTTGCGAGCCGCGTTTGGTGGTTATAATCACCACGCCGTTGGCACCGCGTGCGCCATAGATGGCCGTTGCCGAGGCATCTTTAAGCACTTGCACGCTCTCAATGTCGTTTGTGTTCAGAAAGTTGATGTCGCCCACCATCATTCCGTCTACCACGAAGAGCGGGTCCGAATCGTTCAGCGTGCCAATGCCGCGCACCCTAACGGTAATTCCCGAACCAGGCGCACCCGAAAAACTGGTTACGTCTACGCCGGCCACTTGCCCTTGCAAGGCGTGTGCCAAGGTAGAAGCCGACAGCTTGTTCACCTCTTTCATGTCTACCACCGAGATGGCGCCCGTAACGTCTTTCTTCTTTTGCGTTCCGTAGCCCACCACAACCACTTCGCCAACGGCGTTAGCCGTTTCGCTCATCGCAACGGTGATGTTTTGTTTGCCTGCCACGTTAACGCTTTGTGAGGCATATCCCACGTACGAAAACAGCAGCACGTTGTCTGTTCGGGCCAATCGCAACGAGAAATTGCCGTTGGCATCGGTGGTGGTTCCGGCTCCGCTGCCTTGTGCCAGCACCGTAACGCCCTGCAAGGCCTCATTGGTGGCAGCATCGACAACCGAACCCACGATTGTTCTTTCGCCCGTTTGTTGTGCCATCAAGCACAGGGGCGGGAGTAGCAGTGCGAGCAGCACCGCGAGATAAAACCCTTTTCCTCTCATAACGGTCATGTTATTAAGTTAAGTTTCCCCGTGTCTGGGGGTGAAGTTTGATTACAGGTTGGTTCTAAAAGTCCATTACGGCCGGTTTTAAAACTCGCCTTTGTCATTGCCTTTTGGCCGCTGGTAGGTAACGTTGTTCAATGCGCGCGGCATTTAATTGTTTATGGGTATGCATGTATTGCGGGCTGTTCATGGTTCCCTACAATTGGCCTTGTGGCAGGTTAAGCGGTTGTGCCGGTGGCAACCAACAACGCTTTTACTGATTGTTTACGATGCAAAGATAAGCAAAAAGAAACTAAACGAAAGCACAGTTAATGAATTTTGTTTATTGTTTTAATATTAATTAATAATTAAGGACTGTAATTGCTTGCCGTTGTTTGTGGTTTGGAGGAGGGGTAAAGGGTGAAAAAAGCCCGTTAAAGGTGAAAGGGTGAAAAGGTGAAAGGGTGAAAAGATGGCTGCGCAGGGTTACTTGGCGACTAGGATAACTAGAAGGGTTAGTTGGGCTAGTGTAGCTAGAAAGGCTAAAATAGCTAGGGTAACTAGTGTAATTAGGGTAGCTAGTATAACTAGGGTGGCTAGGATGGTTAGTACAAGTAGGGTAGCTAGAAAGACTAAAAGAGCGAGTATTGCTAAAATGACTACCCTATCAGTTAATTTAATAGGATGCTTACCACTTGCCAATTTGAATTTTTTGTCAACTTTTCAGCTCGTTTTTTAACACTGTGAGTGCCGTTTTTGCCCACCAATCGTCCGCTTGGTCGCAAAAAATCGATTCTCGCGGAGGTTTGTTTTGGTGCAAAATGGGGGCAGTTGTACATGCAGGCAAAATGAATATTTATTTTAAACAGCCGCCATTTTCACCCAGTTTTGGGCTGTTTGATGCTAAATACACTGCGTTTTGGTGCAAAATATTCTGCGTTTTGGTGCTAAATGCACTGCGTTTTGGTGCTAAATGGAGTGCGTTTTGGTGCTAAACGCAAGGTAAAATGGTGCAAAATGCAGTGCAATTTGCTGCTAAACGCCGGTCGATGTGCATAAATATCCGCTGAAATGGTATAAATTAAACCCCTCCGAGCCATTAAAAACAGGGGTAAAAAGGGCGAAATGGGCATCAAAAAGGGGTGTTTTGGGGGCAAAAAGCAGGTATTTAGGCTTGAAAAATTACGGGCTGGCAACCAAAACAGAAAGGCAAAATGGTGCAAAATGCAGGTTTTGTTCTTAATAACAGACAAGCGAGAAGACATGAAAGACTAGAAATGGTGGCGATTTACCTACTTTTTAACCTCAATTTTCGCTAGAACGGAGTGAAAACTAGAACTACATTGTAAAATAAAAGATAACATTTTAAGTTATTTTCTTTGCTTCCTGTTCATCTTCCGTTTACTTGTCGTCACCTTGCTTGTCTTATTCTCTTGACGTGGCCCACTATGCCTTCAAGAATAAGACAAACAATATACTCAACAATCAAACAAAACCTGCAAAGGCTCAACGCCCGATTTGGATTAAACAATTAACTGTTGCCATCCCCACATCTAGATAACCCCAACCTCACCAAATGGCAATGCAAGATGCTAAGGAAGATAGTTATCAACACGAGTTTCTATTACAACGAGGGGGAGTTTAGGAAAATATACCCGCGCTGAGGGCAAGCCGAAGTCGGATGCGACAAATAGTTTGTCTGAATTAAAAAATATAGCAACAAAGACTGGTGCTATTTAACAAATTATGATTATTTTTGCATACCATCAATAACTAACGTTATAAACGTTATAAATGACCAAGGAGAACTTTCAAAATTGGGATTAGAGTGATATTATCCAACCAACAAGATACAACCACCTATGGCACTGTTAGTGGAAATTGCTTGCCTATTTCTGTTTGACTTCAAAGAGTTGTTGGAAGTAGATTATGATACTAATGCCAAGTTCCTAAAATGAAAGATGATAAAAAGAAACAAAGAAACAATGGCGAAGAAACAGATAAAGTCCAAGACAATCGAAGAAACACTTTGGGAATCGGCGAACAAGCTGCGCGGTTCTGTCGAGCCCTCAGAATATAAGCATGTGGTGTTGAGTCTCACCTTCCTGAAGTATGCTTACGACCGCTTTATGGAGCGACACAATGAATTGCTAGCAGAGGGAAAAGAGGCTTTTGCCGACAACTCGGTGTTTTACAATGCCAAGAATGTGTTTTACCTAGAACCAGAAAGTCGTTGGGATTATCTCATAGCAAATGCTAAGCAGAACGATATAGCCATCAAAATAGATAAGGCTTTGGCAAAAGTGGAACAGAGCAACGCAACATTAAAAGGAGCCCTTCCAAACAACTATTATGCTGCACTGTCGCTTGACCGTACCAAACTTGCTGCCTTGCTCGATGAAATTAACAAGCTTGACACGCTGAAAGACCCAGAAAACGACCTCATTGGTAGGGTTTACGAATATTTTCTTGGCAAGTTTGCCATAGCCGAAGGCAAGGGCAAAGGAGAATACTACACGCCTAAAAGCATTGTGAACCTGATTGCCGAAATGATAGAGCCTTATCGTGGAAAGATTTATGACCCTTGTTGTGGCTCTGGTGGCATGTTTGTGCAGAGTATGAAGTTTATAGAGGCGCATCATGGCAACAAGCGCGACATCTCTGTTTATGGGCAAGAATATACCAATACCACTTACAAGCTGGCAAAGATGAATCTCGCCATTCGCGGTATAGCCTGTAATTTGGGCGAGATGGCTGCCGACACCTTTCACAATGACCAACACAAGGATTTGAAAGCCGACTTTATTATGGCAAATCCACCCTTCAATCAGAAAGGTTGGCGGGCAGATAACGAGTTGGTGGACGATTCTAGATGGTTGGGGTATGATACGCCTCCAACAAGCAATGCCAACTATGGCTGGATATTGAACATTGTGAGCAAACTATCTGCCAATGGCACGGCTGGCTTTCTGTTGGCGAATGGTGCGTTGAGTGGCGATGGAACAGAGTTGGCTATTCGTAAGCAGCTTATCCAGAACCACGTGGTGGAGGCGATTGTGATTTTACCTCGTAACATGTTCTATTCTACCGACATCAGCGTTACGCTTTGGATTCTTAACAACAATAAGAAAGCGCGCATGGTGGAACAGAATGGAAAGCTGGTACGTTATCGTAATCGCGAGAACGAAGTGCTGTTTATCGACCTGCGCCAATGGGGCGAGCCGTTTGAAAAGAAATATATTCAGTTCTCTACTGAACAGATAGGCCAGATTGCTAAGAATTTCCACAACTGGCAACGCGAAGGCCATAAAGATACTTATCGCAACGAACCTGAATATTGCTATTCTGCTACTACGGAAGAGATAGAGCAGAAAGGTTGGAGCCTTGTACCAAGCAAATATATCGAGTTTTGTAATCGCGATGAGCAAGTGGACTTTGACACCAAGATGAAGCAATTGCAAAAAGAAATGCGCAACCTGTTGCAACAGGAGGAAGAGAACAAATTGCAGTTGAAGGAACTATTTAATTCATTAGGCTATGCACTCGAATAATCAAATTGTGATATACCAGTCTGAGGACGGGCAGACGCAGGTGGATGTACGCCTGGGAAACGAAACGGTGTGGCTTACACAGGCTCAGATGGTGGAGCTTTTTCAAACCACCAAACAGAATGTAAGTCTGCATGTCGGTAATGTTTTTAGGGAGGGCGAACTGGAGCAAGAGTCAACTGTCAAGGAATACTTGACTGTTCAAAATGAAGGAGAAAGAAAAGTCTCGCGTAAGGTTAAATACTACAACCTTGACGTCATCATTTCCGTTGGCTACCGTGTAAAAAGCAAACGCGGTACCGCTTTCCGTATCTGGGCGAACAAGGTGTTAAAGCAATACCTCATTAAGGGCTATGCCGTTAACGAGCGTATGCGCAAAGAGCAGATTGACGAGCTGCGTCAACTGGTGGGTATGCTTGGGCGCACCATACAGCGCCCTTGTTGCGCTCACGCTGATGATTGCCGAAAGCCGAACAGAAGAAAAGGACGTTGTGGTGAAAGTTGTTGTTAACCTGATAAACAAAAACAACTATGAGTAAAGCGGAGTATAAACGTTTAGGCGACTTTATCAGAGAAGTGAATGTTCGTAACCGGGAGTTGAAGGTGACGAAACCTATGGGCATAAATATCGAGAAATATTTTATGCCCTCTGTCGCTAATGTTATAGGAACTGACCTTTCAGTTTATAAATTAGTTGGTAATAAGCAGTTTGCATGTAATTTAATGCATGTTGGTAGAGATGGAAAGATTCCTATGGCGATGCACAAAGGAAACACACCAATAATTGTTTCCCCAGCTTATTTCGTTTTTGAAAATCAAAGACCTAAAGATCTGTTGTCAGACTATTTGATGATGTGGTTTAGGCGATCAGAATTTGATAGAAAAGCTTGGTTTTATACAGATGCAGATGTTCGTGGAGGAATGACAAAAGAGGCTTTGTTAGACATGGAAGTCTCTTTCCCCACCATTGAACGTCAACATGAAATCGTGACAGAATACAAAACCCTGTCTAATCGTATTCGCCTAAACGAGCAGATGATTAAAAAGCTTGAAGAAACAGCCCAAGCCCTCTATCGCAAAATGTTCGTTGATAACATAGATAAAGAAAATCTGCCTGATGGGTGGAGAATGGGGACACTAAGCGAAATTGCTAATATTAAAGCGGGTGGCGATAAGCCAAATGTTTTTTCGGAAGTGCAGACAGAGAAATACAATGTGCCCATTTACGCTAATGGCATTGATAACAAGGGAGTATTTGGCTTTACTACAAAACCTACCATTACTTCAAAGAGCATAACCATATCTGCAAGAGGTACTGTTGGTCATTGCTTCTTAAGAAAACAACCATACGTTCCAATTGTTAGGCTGATTGTTGTTATTCCATACAACGAGGATATAACCCAATATCTGTATCATTATTTAAATGTTTCAAACATAAAAGGTTCCGGGTCCGTCCAGAGTCAGATAACGATTCCTGATATGGAAAGCAAAAAAATAGTTGTACCACCAAAGCTGATAATATGTGAGTTTAATAACCAAGTAGATATAATTGAAAACTCAACATCACTCTTTGACAAAGAAAACAAAAAACTAACGGAGTTACAGTCTTTGCTTTTAGCGAAGATGGGGCAATAATATATTGTTTATGATTACAAAATATGCTTATATAGATGAGTTTGGAGCCTTCGGCTATAATTTTGAAAATGAAGGTTGCACTACACATTTTATCATAACTGCTATCATTGTAGATGAAAATGATATTCCAGTGGTAAAAGAAAATGTTGAAACAATCCGAAATAAATATTTTCCTAATGGTGAGATTAAATCAAGCCGCATAGGAAAAGATCATCGCAAGCGTATTTCGATATTAAATGAACTGAAAGCGTTGCCTTTTAAAATACTTGTATTAGTATGTGATAAAAGAAAGATTCACGAACAATCAGGGTTGAGATTTAAACCTTCTTTCTATAAGTTTATCAATAATCTTGTCTACCAAGAATTGAGAACTAGTTTCAGTAATTTAGTTATTGTTGCAGATGAGGTAGGACAAAATGAATACTTACAGTCTTTTGCCAGATATATAAGAGAACGTGAAGTTCCATTGACTTTTTTTGATAAAAGTCTTTTCCGGTTTGAAGACAGCAAAGACAATTTGATAATCCAGGTAGCTGATATTGTTGCAGGTTCACTTGCCTATAATTAGGGTAATTCAGTTAATTCCCTCTTA
>NZ_KV815120.1:0-630 GCF_001814145.1 Prevotella sp. HMSC073D09
GTTTTCGTTAAGCCAAATGAACAATGTCGAGCTTACTCGGACATTGTCATGGCGAGAAAACGCACTTCTCGAGGAACGAAAAAAGAACCATTTAATAAATTGATGAGTATGAAGAATAGACAAAAAGCAAATTCGTTTGCAGGCTATAAGTGCCTGCTTTTCGTGCTGTTGGCCATCGCTTTACTGGCGATGAATAGTACCGCAATGAGGGCGAATGTGCAGAAAAAGGTGGTGAAGACTAATAAAACCACGAAAAAATCAGGTGCAAACAACAAGGTGTATGTGGTGGTTGAGCAGATGCCTAGCTTCCCTGGTGGCGACTCAGCGCTGTTGAAATACCTTTTCGAGAATATAAAATATCCCATGTCTGCGTTGAAAGCCCAAAAGCAAGGGCGCGTTATGGTTCGCTTTACAGTAGAGAAGGATGGGGCTATAACCAACGTAAAGGTAGCCAGGTCGGTAACACCTTCGCTCGATGCAGAGGCGGTAAGAGCGATAAAGTCCATGCCTAAGTGGTCTCCAGGTAAGCAAGGCGGCGAATTTGTGCGCGTGAAGTATAACGTACCTGTGACTTTCAAATTAAAATAAAGAACAAATAAGGTTGACAAGTTAATGAGTTGACAGGCTAAC
>NZ_KV815121.1:0-9409 GCF_001814145.1 Prevotella sp. HMSC073D09
GATTCCTAAGAGGGAATTAACTGAATTACCCTACTTATCTTTGCATTGGTAACCTATCTGGCTTGGGGATTGGGGGGAAATAGGGTTGCAACCCATTCCCTTGCCTTCCTTTACAACAATGGCCTGTAACCAAAAGGCAATAAAGAGTCCACGACTTTGCCAAAAGTAGGGGCAAAACCTGCCACAGACGGACGACTGATAAAAATCAACGCAAATGAACATAGCTGTATTTTGTTCGGCTAATGCCGACATCGACCCACGCTTTTTCAAGGCTACCGCTGCCTTGGGGCGTTGGTGTGCCGAGAATGGACACGTTGTACTTTTCGGCGGAACGAACCTAGGACTGATGGAATGTGTGGCTAAAGCGGCGCACGAGGCAGGCGGACGCGTGGTGGGCGTTGTACCTAAGTTCGTGGAAGAGGGCGGAAAGGTGTCGACATATGTGGATGAGGTGTACCATTGCGAGAATCTTACCGACCGAAAAGAGATGCTCAACACGCTGTGCGACGTGGCTATCGCATTGCCGGGCGGTGTGGGAACGCTCGATGAGGTGTTTACGCTAGCTGCCGCAAACACCGTTGGCTATCGCCACCAACGCGTTATACTCTATAATATGGAGGGCTTTTGGGACACGTTTGTGGCTCTGCTCGACAACCTGGAACGCCACGGCATGATTCGCGGCAACTATCGCAGCCGTATATCTGTGGTAGATAACCTCGACGAGCTGGAAGAGGATTTAAAAGGTGAAAGGGTGAAAAGGTGAAAAGGTGAAAAGATGGCTATGCCCTTTAAAGGTGAAAGAGTGAAAGGGTGAAAGGAAGGCTACGCCCACCACTCTTGTCAACTTGTCAACTGATTAAGGTGAAAAGGTGCAACCGTCTTTATTATTGCTAGTTGACAAGTTAAGGAGTTGGCAAGCGAGCAAGGCGCAGCCATCTTTTCACCTTTTCACCTTTTCACCTTTTCACCCTTATAAGCCTTTTCGCCCTTTAACCAAAAAGCCGCCCTCACAATACAGCGAGGGCGGCCATTTATTATCTCTTCTTAAGCTAGAAGCAATTACTGGATAGCTTCCGTCAGTTCTGCACCAGCCTTAAACTTAGCAACCTTCTTGGCCGCGATAGTAATCTTCTCTTTCGTTGCGGGGTTAACGCCACCGTGTGCGGGGCGTTCGTTAACACTGAATGTGCCGAAGCCAACCAGCTGAACCTTGTCGCCTTTCACAAGAGCATCCTTAATTGCTGCAACTGTTGCGTCTAACGCCTTCTTCGAGTCAGCTTTGCTCAAGCCAGAGCCTGCTGCGATTTTGTCAATCAAATCTGTTTTGTTCATATAACTTTGAATTATAAAAGTGATAAATGTATATGCGTTATCTCAGAACTGGGAACAAATATAGGCCTTTACTTTCAGAAATCAAACGAAAAGGAAAAAAAAGTGAAGTTTTTTTTGAAAAATTGTCGTTCCGTAGGGCTTTTTATGCGCATTAACAGATATTTTTAGTACTTTTGCCCATGTTATAACATTTCAAACAAAGCATATCATTAATGGGCAACATACCTACAATTACCAAGAATTTGCTTATCATCAACGTGCTAGCTTTCTTGGCCACGTTAGTCATCCAAAGCAGTTCGGGCATCGATCTCAACAACATACTCGGCCTCCACTTTTTCAGGGCGTCCGAGTTCCGCATTTACCAACTCGTAACGTACATGTTCATGCATGGCGGTTTCGCGCACTTGTTCTTCAACATGTTTGCGTTGTGGATGTTCGGTGTGGTGGTCGAAGGCGTATGGGGACCGCGCAAATTCCTCTTTTATTATATAGCCTGCGGCATCGGCGCGGGCTTGATGCAAGAGTTGGCACAGTTTGTAGAGATTTACTTGCAACTCAACGCGCAAGCTCCCTTGGGCGTGGGCGATGCCTTCATTGTAATGGGGCAATTGGCCAACCAGCTTAACGGACTTACCACCGTTGGCGCATCGGGAGCCATCTATGCCATCCTCTTGGCCTTCGGAATGATATTCCCCGAAAACAAAATATTCATCTTCCCCATCCCCATCCCCATCAAAGCCAAATGGTTTGTTATGGGTTACGCCGCATTAGAGCTTTACCAGGCTATGGCCGGAACGGGTGGAAACGTGGCACACTTGGCTCACTTGGGCGGAATGATATTCGGTTTCTTCATGATACGCTATTGGCAACGGCATCCCTCGCATAACTTTTCACGGCGAAGGGGCACCAACGCCTTCGAACGAATGAAGAATTTCTACGAAAAACACCACCAACCCACACCCGAAAGCCCACGCGAAGAAACACGAGCCGAGAGCGACTGGGACTATAACGCGCGCCGAAAGGCCGAACAAGACGAGGTGGACCGTATCTTAGACAAGATACGCAAGAGTGGTTACGACAGTCTTACGCGCGAAGAAAAGCAACGGCTCTTCGACCAAAGCAAACGCCAATAAGCTAGGCTGAGATGCAGGCAAAAGTAAAAAAATGGATTGTGCAGCTTGCCAGTGGTGCCAACGTGGCCACCATCTTGGTCATGCTTGCCGTAGGATATAGCGACAGGCTAAACCCCGCCAGCCATCCACTGATGGCCACGCTGGGCTTGGCCTTTCCCGTGTTCCTAACCATCAATGCTGCGTTCTTAGTGTTTTGGGCTTTCTTCAAACTTCGCCGAACGCTCATCCCGCTGATTGGGTTCGTGGCTTGTTTCGGCCCCGTGCGCACGTACATACCATTAAATGTAAACAGCAACGCCACCGATAGCTGCCTAAAAGTGTTGTCCTACAACACCTTTATGTGGGGCGGCGGCGAGGCCACAGAGCCGCAACGCTGGGAAATGCTGAACTATGTGAAGGAGAAAGACGCCGACATACTATGCCTACAAGAGGCAAATCTGGGCGGAAAGTTCCAACCCACCATCGACTCATTGCTCAACAGCATCTACCCTTATCACGACATAAAGGAGAAAACCACCATCTACGACCGCCTGGCCATATACAGCAAGTACCCCATTGTGCGCTCAGAACGCTTGATGTACCCCCAAAGCGAAGATTTCAGTCAGGCTTGTTGGGTGGCCATGCCGGGCGACACGGTGCTGGTTATCAACAACCACTTCGCCACAACAGGCCTAACCGAAGCCCAACGACAAGAATTTAAGAGCATGCTCAAAGGCGACCTGCGCACCAAACAGATGCCTGGCCTAGGCAAAAGCCTGATGCACAAACTGGGCGAATACGCCAAAATACGCGCTCCGCAGGTGCAATTCGTGGCCCAATTCGTACGCAAGCACAAGGGACAAAGCATCATTCTCTGCGGCGATTTCAACGACAGCCCCATCTCTTACGCCCACCGTTGCATGGCAAAAGAGCTAACCGACTGCTATGTTGCCAGCGGAAACGGCCCCGGCATAAGCTATCACCGCAACGCTTTCTACGTACGCATAGACAACATCATGTGCAGCGAACACTGGCAACCGCTTAAATGTGTTGTAGAGAGTAAAGTGAAAACATCCGACCACTACCCCATCTTTTGTCTGCTGCAAAAACTTCGCAAATAGGCAAAAAATGATAATATACAGAGCTAACTGTTTACTAATCTAAGAAAAATCAGTAACTTTGCAGGGTTGTATGGCAACAGAAAAACAATAAAACAAAAATAAATAACAATGCAAAACAAAGGTATCGTAATTGTAACTGCCGTCTTGCTGACGCTTGCAAGTATCTTCTACCTGTCTTTTTCGGTGGCTACCCGTTACTACGACGGGAAAGCAGCCGAGCTGAAAGACCCCATTGCCCAACAAGATTACAAGGACTCCGTGAAGTATCTTGGCATCTACAGCTACCAAAGGTGTTTGGAAACACAGATTGGACTGGGCTTGGACCTCAAAGGAGGTATGAACGTTATTCTTGAAATCAGCGTGCCCGACGTCATTGAGACACTGGCAGACCACAAGACCGACGCGGCTTTCACCAAGTCGCTAGAACAGGCTAAGAAAGAAGAAGAAACTAGCCAGAGCGACTTTATTTCGCTTTTCATCAAGTACTACAAACAAAACGCACCCGGCCACAAACTAGCCGAACTGTTCGCCACGCAGCAATTGCAAGGCAAGGTTTCGCCCCAAAGCAGCGATGCCGAAGTAGAGAAAGCACTGAGAACAGAAGTTCAGGCTGCCATCGACAACTCGTTCAACGTGGTGCGCGCACGTATCGACAAGTTCGGTGTGGTGCAACCCAACATACAGAAACTCGAAGGACAAGAAGGCCGCATCATGGTTGAAATGCCTGGCGTACGCGAACCCGAACGTGTTCGTAAGCTCCTGCAAGGTTCGGCCAACCTCGAATTCTGGGAAACATTCAACGCATCCGAGATTGTTCCTTACCTTACTCAGCTTAATGCACGACTGGCCAGCGAACAAAACGGCACCGACACCGCTGCCTTAGACACCGCCAACGCCAGGGCTAAGGCCGAACAAGAGGTGGCTAAGGCCAAAAACGAGCAGCCTAAGTTTAAGCTAAACACGGGCGACGACAAGAAAACCGACGTGGCACAACGCGCCAGCGATGCCCAAACGGCTGCCGCCATCAAGGCCAATCCGCTGTTCTCGCGCCTGCAACCCACTGGTGGAAACTCGCTAAGCATTGTAGGTTATGCCAACGTTCGCGACACTGCCGCCATCAATAAGCTTATCTATGGCCCCGTTGCCAAGCAAGTTCTTCCTCCCGACCTTAAACTGCTGTGGAGTGCAAAGCCCGCCGACCAGGCAAAGATGAAGAACATCTACGAGCTACATGCCATCAAAGTAACCTCCACCAATGGCCGCGCGCCCATCGAAGGCGACGTAGTTACCGATGCCAGCGATGAGTTTAACCATACCAATGGTCTTCCCGAAGTGAACATGCGTATGAACAGCGACGGCGCACGCCGCTGGGCAGCACTCACAAAGGCCAACGTAGGCAGGGCCATTGCCATTGTTTTGGACAACGCTGTGTATAGCGCGCCGCGCGTAAGCAACGAAATTGAAGGTGGCTCATCCTCTATCAGCGGCAACTTCACTATCGAAGACACCAAAGACCTTGCCAATACGCTGAAGAGTGGACGTATGCCAGCCCCCGCACGCATCGTTCAAGAAGAGGTTGTTGGCCCTACGCTGGGTGCTCAATCCATCCAACAAGGTATCCAATCGTTTGCCATCGCCTTCGTGGTGCTCATGGTTTACATGGTGCTGATGTACGGCTTTACGCCAGGTATGATGGCTAACACGGCCCTCATCGTCAACCTATTCTTCACGCTAGGTATCTTAACCTCGTTCCAAGCCGCACTAACGCTATCGGGTATTGCGGGTATGGTGCTGTCGTTAGGTACGGCCGTGGATGCCAACGTGCTTATCTACGAACGAACCAAGGAAGAGCTTGCTGCCGGAAAGGGCATTAAACAGGCCATCAAGGAGGGCTACGGAAACGCCTTCTCGGCCATCTTCGACTCGAACCTTACCTCTATCATCACGGGTATCATCCTCTATTCGTTCGGTACAGGCCCCATCCGCGGTTTCGCCACAACGCTTATCATCGGTATCGTTTGTTCGTTCTTTACCGCCGTATTCCTCACTCGCTTGGTTTACGAGTACCAACTGAACAAGGACCGCTGGACGAAACTCACCTTCACCACGGGCTTTTCTAAGAACTTCATGCAGAATGTACACTTCCCCTTCATGAGTGTTTACAAGAAGACCTTCGTGCTAGTAGCAGTACTTTTGGCCGTGTTCATAGGCAGTTTTGTAACTCGTGGACTTAGTCGCAGCATCGACTTCACCGGTGGACGCAACTATGTGGTTACGTTCGAAAAGCAAGTGCAACCCGAACAAGTGCGCGGCATACTGGCCAACGCATTCCCCGGCTGCACCACTGGCGCCCTTGCGCTAGGCACCGACCACAAAACCATCCGCATATCAACCAACTATAAGATAGAAAGCAACAGCCCCATGGTAGACGATGAGGCAGAAACCATACTGTATAACGCCTTGAAGAAGGCTGGACTGGTTTCGCAAAAGAACGTCGATGCCTTTAAAAACCCCGACATCCGTCAAGGCGGCTCCATCATCAGCAGCACCAAGGTTGGTCCTTCGGTGGCAAAAGACATCACCTACGGCGCCATCATCAGCGTGCTGCTGGCCATCTTCGCCATCTTCGTTTACATCCTTATCCGTTTCCGCAACGTGGCCTTCTCGGTTGGGTCAACCGTGGCTTTGGCCATCGACACCACGTTCGTTATCGGTCTTTACTCCTTACTGTGGGGTTTCATGCCCTTCTCTTTGGAAATCGACCAAACGTTTATCGGTGCCATACTAACGGTTATCGGTTACTCCATTAACGACAAAGTGGTGGTGTTCGACCGTATTCGCGAGAACATGAAGTTGCATCCCAAGCAAGATTTCCGCAGTTTGTTCAACGATAGTATCAACCAAACGTTGGCTCGAACCATCAACACGTCGTTCTCAACGCTTATCGTATTGCTCTGCATCTTGTTCTTGGGTGGCGAAAGCATCCAGAGTTTCGCCTTCGCCATGAGCCTTGGCGTCATCTTCGGCACGCTCTCGTCTATCTTCATCGCTGCCCCCATCGCCTTCCTTACCTTGGGTAAAACCCAAAAAGGACGCGCTTTGGAAGCCGCAACAGTATAACGAAACGCACTAACGCACACAATAAAGTCCGGCCCCACTCCTTATATAATATAGGGAGTGGGGCATGTTTTATTGCAGAAATTTAAATTCTTCGTTTGCGAGTTTACAAGGCCTTAAGCTCGTGAAGAGATTAAACGAAAGTAAGTGATTAAACACAGAACAAGATGAACTTTATAGAAGACTTGAAACGACTACGGAAGATACACGAATTAATCAGCGGGCAGAACACAGGCTCTCCTGAAAAATTGGCTGCAGCTATTTGTGTCTCCCGAAGTGAGCTGTATTATATTCTCCGAGAATTAAAAAGGATGGGTGCGCAAATAAGTTATAACAGGCGTAAACGTTCATTTTGTTATGTCAACAATTTTAAGTTGGATATGGAGATTAAGGTAAGCTATCTTGGAGAGCAAGAGATGAGTATTCTTGGCTGCGGACACGTTGATTGCAGAACATGCAGAGGTGTTCTGTACAACGCATTTGTACAGAATTTCATCTTTTAATCAGACTTGCTTTATAAAAACTCCCCTAACCAATCTTTATAATATGCGCTCTACCTAGTAGGGAAAATAGTGGGAGACCTCAATCAGAACCTAGAATCAATAGCCGCCTACGTTTATAATCCAACATCCATTTCTTGCCTTGAAGGAAGTCTGCGTTTATGCGCGGATATTTTGAACCATCCCCCTTATCCTTGATAAAATCTAAATTAAAATTGTACTTCGATAGTTCTACGGGTATATTTTTGCACAGCCCAACTTCCTTATGGGTTAATTTGTCTGCGATATTTGCACTCCGTATTGTGATTTTATCTGTTGGAGTTAAGTCAAAGTTAGAAGTTAATTCGTTCCGTGTTGCCCCAGTGTCGAAGAGAATGCGTGTCTTTTTCCCTCCTATCTTCCCTTTGAAATAAATGTGATTCAGTGCCGCACCGGCATAGTCTGCCCAATCAATGGTCGCGACAACGTGCTTAGGTGCAGCTACATATCGCTGAAGCTTGGACGCAACCAAATCGAAGCACCACAGATCCTTCTTTAAGACTTCGCCACCTATAATAAATTTAGGAGCGAATTGTTGAAGTGTCCCTGCCAAATCAACCAAATAACATCTTACCTTTGTATAAACCACCCCGCCAAACAAAATGCTATCTACATAAACGAATGAAATGTTGATGTCTTTACCACTCGTGTTTCCCATCGTGGCGCGTACTTGCTTGCCTCTAAATTGACAAGAGTCCACGGCGTATGTAGAATCAATCATGCATACAGAAGCGCCTGTGTCTATCATGGCTTGGCTGTTATGGCGAAAGCCGCTGTCGAAGATAGACACATCCGCATACATCATCCGATGTTTTATTGTTATACTCGATTGTGCCATAACCGCTGTGGCTTGGAAATAAACAAGCATACATACAACAAAGTGAAAAAAATCACATCTCAGGATGAGTTTCTTTTTAATTGTTACCATAACTTAAAGGACAGACTAAAATAAAGGATTGCCATTGAAATGAAGCAATCCTTTATCATTTTACTAATTAGAAGGTGGTACGAACTCCGCCCTCTACTCTGCAATTCGGGTCATCGTTTATTCTTGCGAAAACATGCTCTTTGAGCCATTTCCAAGCACTGGCAAGCCAAGTTCTACCTCCATAGGTTTCTTCCATCTCGACCTCTGTTAGAGGACGCATTAAATTTTGTTTCATTGTTCTATTGTTTTAAGTTTGAATATTTAAGTAAGTTGTCGACTTCTTACGCTGCGAAGATAGTTAGAAAAACAAAAACACACCAAGTTTTCTAAAAGAAATTGTACTTCCGTACAAAAAATTCGGACGGAAGTAATTAAAATGCTCCCTTAACTTGCCTTTGCAGCGTAAATAAGTCGCATCGTCAATCAGAACCTAGAATCAAGAGCCGCCTGCGTTTATAATCCAACATCCATTTTCTTACCTTGAAGGAATTCTGGGTTTATGCATGGTTCTTTTAGTTCTTTATTCTTTGACTTGCCAAAATCCAAATTAAAATTGTAATCGATGCTTGTGTGGGCTGTCGATTTCCAACCATGCGAAGATACTTAGAAAAAAACGACACTTGGCAAGTTTTCTTAAAGAAATTAAAGCACCATATAAAATAAAGGTGTGGAGCATGGCTTATGTGGCATTGCCGCTAGTCTGTCCCTGCACGTCGCTTTCCTGCCTGTTTCTAACAACTGCTTTGGTTAAATAAAGTATTTATATTTTACAAAACACGGTTGGCTTTACACCCCATTCTAGCGAAAATAAAGGTCATAAAGCATGCTTTTAAACATCATTATCAACTTCGGGTGCTATGTTTTTAATCCAATTCTAAGAATTTTGCGTGCATTTTGCACCATTTTGCCTTTCTATTTGGGTTGCTGGTTCGTCTTTTTTAAAGCCCAATAACCTGCTTTTTGCTCCTAAAAACCCACTTTTTAACGACCATCTCGCCCTTTTGGGCCATGTTTTTCATGGTTCTAAAAGGTTTTATTTATACCATTGCTGTGTATTTTTATGCTTTTCATCTTGCGTTTAGCACCATTTTACCTTGCATTTAGCACCAAAACGCATTGTATTTAGCACCAAAACACACTGCATTTAGCACCAAAACGCACTGCGTTTAGCGGCATATTGCGCTGCATTTAGCATCAAAACACACCGCATTTTGCTGCAAATCGCCCCAAAACGGGTGTTAGTGGCGGTCGTTTTAAATA
>NZ_KV815121.1:9509-23782 GCF_001814145.1 Prevotella sp. HMSC073D09
TGGTGGATAAAAAGGCACTCATAATGTTAAAATTCTTACTAAAAATCAGACAAAACAATGGTACTGCATACACGCGCGAGTGAGCAACGGCACAGAGAACACCTGCGCTTGCCGTCGCCCGTGCAAGCGGTTGCAGGGCATGCTGCCTCGGCCAAAGGCATCACCCTGCATGTTAAGAAGAAGGCGAAAGTAAGGCCAAAAGAAGATACAACCTCAGTGTTTTTTAAGCCTTTTTGAGCAGGAACAAGCAAACTGAACCCCAATCGGTTGTTGGAACCTGTGCAGATTTGGCTTGCTTGTTGGGCATGTTGTTTGTCTTATTCATGAGGGAGTTAGTGGACTGCGTTGAGAAAGCAACGCAGCCCGGATGCCGACAAGCAAACCAAAGATGAGCAGGAGGCATTACTTTTCCTTCTTCTGCTTGCTTGCACATGAAACAAGTTGTACGTTTGCAATCGGGTTTCAGTCAAACAGTATTGCTTTTGGCACATTGTTGATAGAAAGATGCTAAACGTGCGTAGCATGGCATCAACAAACCCTTACGCAGACAAGAAGGAACGTTTGCGTTAAGCCAAATGAACAATGTCGAGCTTGCTCGAACATTGTCATGGCGAGAAAACGCACTTTTAGTGGAACGAAAAAAGAACGTTTCCGTTTGTTTACGGTGCACCTACGCCTTTCCTCATCCAACTCCTACTTGGCTATCATAGAGCCGCCTACAATCTACACAAAAACACACCTGGCCACATTATACTTTGTTACATTTCACTTGCCGATATAACAAATTCTATGTATCTTTGCAAAAGTTTCATAAGCGTTAACCAGTGCTTATGATGAAGTCGTGGCACAGAAAAAGCGTGCCACGCAGTGGCGCACATAAACCCACCTGCGCATAGTACAGTAAAATTAAAGACGATGACATAAAACAAAACTAAACATACAACGATCAATAGTCTTAGTAAAACTCACTGCATTCCGAAACCCGCAAAATGAAGAAGTGCAAATAGTGAATAGAGGTTGATGCTCACGCTTGGCGTGAGCTTCTTCTTATATTCGTTTGCTGCGTGCTTGCCGGTGCGTGGAATGCGGATATACAGATGGAGTCCACGCTTTTTTGTAGGCAAGCGGCCCCATAACCCAAATATTCGTATCGTAATGGAGCAACAACCAGAACTCTTACCCAGCGAATGGGTGTCTGATAGTGTAGGCACCTATCTCTATCAGAAACGCCCAAAGCGGCATGTAATCTACACAGTCATGTTGGCTGCCGTGTCTGCGGCTATTATTTCCTTACCTTTTGTTTATGTAGACATTACCGTTCAAAGTAGTGGCTTTGTAAGGCCTAACGGAGAAATTAGCGTCATCACTGCGCCAATGACAGAAACGGTGGAGCGCGTTTCGGCCAAGGAAGGCGACAAATTGCGGAAAGGAGACGAGATTTTAAGGTTTAGAACAAGTGCGCCAGACGGAAAGATAAAGTACCAACAAGAGCGTTCAAAGGAGGCAAATGCGCATATCGCAGACCTAGAACTGCTCTCGAAAGGGCAACGTCCACAGGCATTTGCATCGGCTGCCCGACAACAAGAATACGCCAAATACCTGTCTGAACAATACCGCTTAAAGACCGACTTGCGCCAATATGAAACAGAATGGAAACGCTATAAAGTGCTTTTCGGCAAGGGACTGATTAGCGAGAGCGAGTATAATGAGCATTATTATAGGTATCAAGACAAGCTGAACGAACTGCATTTGCAGCAGACCAACCAAATGAGCGCATGGAAAACAGAACTCACCAACCTGAAAATGCAATTGAAGGAAACCACTTCCAACCTCATAGAAACGCGCAGCAACCGAAACGTATATGTTGTTAGAAGCCCCATCAATGGCACATTAGAGCAATTTTCGGGCATATACCCAGGCAGCAATCTGCAAGTGGGCGCCACCATTGCCGTGGTTAGTCCCGACACCTCTTTATATATAGAGGCCTACGTTGCACCTCGCGACATTGCCTTTATACGCGAAAAAATGCGCGTGAAGGTGCAGATAGAGTCGTTTAACTATAATGAGTGGGGCACACTCGAAGGCTATGTGCAAAACATCTCGTCTGACTATATACGCAACAACAATGGGCAAAGCTACTATAAAGTTAAGTGCAAACTGACAAAAAACTATCTCGAATTGCGCAACTCCAAGCGAAAGGGCTACGTAAAGAAAGGCATGACGGGCATTGTGCACTTCGTTGTTACGCGCCGCTCTTTGTTCAACCTACTTTATAAAAACATCGACGAGTGGGCAAACCCCACGCAACATCAGGCAACCGCTACCAACAAATAGATTAAACAATCAACACACATGCAAAACAAAGGCATAAAAATTAAGCAACAAGACATTACCGATTGCGGAGCGGCATCGTTGGCCTCGGTATGCGCCCATTACGGGTTGGCATTCCCCATTGCTCGCATTCGGCAATACGCTTTTACCGATAAGAAAGGCACTAACGTGCTGGGTATGATTGAGGCGGCGGGTAAATTGGGGTTCGAGGCCAAAGGAGTTCGTGGCGAACCAGAGGCGTTGAAGATGATACCGCTGCCCACCATCGCCCATGTTATCGTAAAAGGGGTGTTGCATCACTTTGTTGTTGTGTACGGCGTTAGCGACAAACACATCACATACATGGACCCCGCCGACGGCGAAATGCACCGCGTGGCGTGGGATGCGTTCTTAAAACTATGGACGGGAGTATTGATTTTGTTAGAGCCAAAGGACGATTTTGTGCAAGGCAACATGAAGACCAGCATACCGCAACGTTTCTTCCAACTGTTGCGCCCACACCGGCGAGTAATGGCCGAAGTGTTGTTTGGGGCGGTTGTTTGCAGCATATTGGGGCTAAGTACGTCGGTTTATGTGGGCAAGATAGTAGACTATGTGCTGGTAGACGAGAACACCAACCTGCTCAATCTCATGGGCGTGGCTATGCTTGCCGTCATACTTATACGCGTGTTTATATCCACAACAAAGAGCATCTTGGCATTAAAAACCAGTCAGATGATAGATGCCACACTCATTCTGGGCTATTATAAGCACATTTTACACCTGCCCCAGCAGTTCTTCGACACCATGCGCGTGGGCGAAATCATTTCGCGCGTTAACGATGCGGTGAAGATACGCACGTTTATCAACAACGTATTGGTAGACTTGGTGGTGAATGTGCTGATACTTATTTTCGCTGTTGGCGTGATGTTTGTCTATTCGTGGAAGCTGGCCTTGGTTACATTGGTCTCTGCGCCCTTGTTTCTCGTGGTGTTCTTTTTGTTCAACCGGCTCAACAAACGCTATCAGCGAAAGATCATGGAGACGGCAGCCGACTTGGAGTCGCAATTGGTAGAATCACTCAATGCCATCACCACCATTAAGCGTTTCGGCATCGAGGCGCACGCCAACCTGAAAACCGAATCGCGTTTTGTACGCCTGTTGCGCAACACATACGTAAGTGCGCAAGGCGCAATATTCGCCAGCAACGGCATCGACATCGTTTCTTCTGCCGTTACGGTGGCGGTGTTGTGGATTGGGAGCAATCTCGTTATCAACCAGACGCTCACCCCTGGTAGCCTGATGATATTCTATTCGCTGATAGGTTATGTGCTTTCGCCCATCGGCTCGTTGATAAGTTCTAACCAAACCATACAAGACGCACAGATTGCCGCCGACCGCTTGTTTCAGATTCTGGACCTTGAAACGGAAAGTACAGATGCTTCCACGAAGGTGAAGATGGAGCCCGACATGATAGGCGACATCGTGTTCGACAACGTTTCTTTCCGATATGGTTCGCGCAAGCAGTTGTTTTCGTCGCTCAGTCTTGTTCTCCCCAAGGGCAAAACCACGGCTGTTGTTGGCGAAAGTGGGTCGGGTAAAACCACGCTCGTATCACTATTACAGAACATTTACCCCATACAGTCGGGGCGGATTAGTATTGGCCAGTACGACATTGCGATGATAAGCAACGAGAGCCTGCGCCGTTTCATCGGCATCGTTCCGCAAAAAGTGGAACTGTTTTCAGGCACGTTGCTCTCAAACATTTGCCTGGGCGACCTGCAACCCGACATGCGCCGCGTACTAGACATCATTACGCAGTTGGGCTTAAAAGATTTTGTCGATGCCCTACCCAAAGGCCTAGACACCATCGTGAGCGAACAAGGCACCACGTTTTCGGGTGGCGAAAGGCAGCGCATTGCCATCGCGCGCGCCCTGTACAAGCAGCCCGAAGTGCTTATCTTCGATGAGGCCACTTCGTCGCTCGACTCCATTTCCGAGCGTTTCGTAAAAGAAACGCTGCGTGCCTTGGCCGCACAAGGCAAAACCATCATCGTTATAGCCCATCGCCTAAGCACCATCAAAGATGCCGACAGGATAGTGGTTATCGATAAAGGAGAGGTGGCCGAATGTGGCACGCACAGCGAGTTGATTGCCCAAAACGGCGTTTTCCAACGCCTCTGGCACGCACAAACCAACATTATTGACTAACAAACATGGAACTAAGAAACGAAATACACCGACTAAACAGCCTGCACCGACTCATCAAAATGTGCAACACTGGCTCGCCAGACGAACTCGCCCACAAACTGCATATCAGCAAACGGCATCTTTATAACGTGCTAGACGACCTGCGCGCACTGGGTGCAAAGATAGATTACAGCCGTAGCGACTACACCTTTTATTACACCAACAGTTTTGAACTTAACCTTTACTTACAGGTGGAATACTTGGACGAGAATGATAAAAAATGTATTTTTGCAGGTAGTTTTTTATATAATGCAATGTTTGTGCACGGAAGACCACTATCTTTGCAGCCGTAAAGGTATCCGGAAACCAATACAATGAAATGTATTATTAACAACTTGGGTAACAAGTATGACCTTCTAAATAAGTTGGTTATCATGTTACCAACAAAGATCAAAAATTATGAATGAAAAGATGAAAGAGCTCTCTTTGTCAGAGATGCAAGCTATTTCAGGAGGTAGCCCCTGGTGGTGGAAGGCAGCACGGTTTGTTGCCGAAACGATAATTGGAGATATTTTGATGGATCCAGAAGGCGCTGCTAATGGTTACCGAAAAGGAAAACAAGATGCCGACAGAATGTGGGGCAAGTAATGAAATGGTTTTACTAATTTAGATTTAAATAGCAATGAAAAAACAAATGATAATCGAGTTGACAGCGAAAGAACAAATTCTTGTCTCTGGTGGCAGCCAAGAAAGCGGCAATTGGTTTACTAGGTTGTTGGGATTCATCATCCAGAGCCATTCTAATTCGATGGAATACCATAACAATCATCCTTCTGTGTTACCTTATAAATGACCCTAAGAGCGTTTAGACAGAGGTTGTTCAAAACTAAGTACTCAACTGCTATGTAACTAACAGTTATTTTATCACTAAAATCCCATTTGGCAAGCTTTTCTTTTACATTATGAGTTTTGTCTTTAAGGAAATTAAGTTGATTTTGATTTTGGCTAGAAGCATTAGTAAGTGGGTTCTTAGAACACCAAAGTACAGATAAGAAGCATCGTTATCATCGATGCTTCTTATTCCGAATTAAAGAGTCATGGGAAATCGTTATGAAAATGGAACATTAAGATGGAGCTTTTACTTGATTGTTGGCTTCTTGTCTTTTCTTTTTTTAAGTAGTATTTTTATTGAAGTCTTGCTATACAAGTACTCTGTCTGGATAAAACCGCCTTTAGCCTTATTGTTTTCTGCGATACTACTCAACCTCTACAAGAGGTATTTATTAAAGTATGCACACTTTAATGCTAGCATCTCCGCCTATAAGAAGTTATATACCCTACCTATTGGCTGGGGAGTTGCTGCCATATTGTTTGGCACAATCGTACCAGTTTTGTTTTTGGTTAAAGTGTATACAATAAGAGACTATAACTTGAACTTTACTAGTCAAATTGAGGGGCTATCTCTCTTTTTGTTGGTTGCAATATCCGAAGAGATAGCAAGCCGAGGTATCCTTTATAAACTATTGTCTGACAGGTGGAATCCTTCAATTGCCTTAATTGTTTCTTCTTTACTTTTCGGATTTATGCACCTTTTCAACACTGGTGGAACGGCATGGTCCTCACTGGCCATAGCTCTTACAGCAGGTTGGCTG
The DNA here is from genome assembly GCF_001814145.1 of Prevotella sp. HMSC073D09. Taxonomy (NCBI): domain Bacteria; kingdom Pseudomonadati; phylum Bacteroidota; class Bacteroidia; order Bacteroidales; family Prevotellaceae; genus Prevotella; species Prevotella sp. HMSC073D09. The sequence goes on from NZ_KV815121.1 coordinate 15,662, forward strand.
CTTGGCATATCCTATGCTTACCACCGAACTATATGGGCTCCAATTGGTTTGCATTGGGCTTGGAACTTTCTCGAATCCTGTGTTTTCGGCTTCCCCGTTTCAGGTAACCCAATAACTTTCATACCTATCTTCACACCGATAGTGTCTGGTCCAGACATATTAACAGGTGGAGCATTTGGCTTAGAGGCCTCGATTATAACTGTTATAATGGCTATTATCATCGCTGCTGTGTACACTGCGCTGTACTTTAAAAAGATGAAAGTCAAATCCAAAGCCGACAATGAAATAACATTAATGTTTTAGCGTTCATGTCAGAAACAAGTAAATTGAACTAAGTTTTACCAAAACATGGCAATCATATCAAAAGACAACACGCTTGAATGGGCAGCATATCTTGTGATTGGCTATTTGGGATTTTGGTTTCTTCCAGGTATATGTCTTATACTGTTAGATAACGACTTCTCTTCCCTCATCAAGTTTCCACTAGCCTTATTGGCGTCGGGAGCTACCCTATACGCCTTCAAAAAATACTTGGGCTGGTATGTAGAAGATGGCGCACGTCTATCAGTCTTTGGCCAAATACATAAAGTTTGTATAGGTTGGCTGGTGTCTGCGCTTTATCTTTTCACTACTTTAATTTGCTTATTTGCAACCAAACACTACTCGGTAGCGTATTTTAATTTCAACTTAATCAATCAGTTGGGGTGGTTCTCAATTTACTTACTGGCTGCCGTTATCGAAGAAATTACAGCCCGCGGCATTCTGTTTAGGTTCATAACTGATAAGTGGAACGTTGTTGCAGGACTGGTGGTGTCCTCTATTGTCTTTGGTCTTGTGCACCTTTTTAACCCCAACGCCACTGCATTGTCTTGTTTAAGGATAGCAATTACAGGAGGTTGGCTATGTGCCATAGCCTATGCTTACCATCGAACACTATGGGTTCCCATCGGTATCCATTGGGCTTGGAACTACATTCAAAGCAACATTTTCGAGCATAGCGTGCCAGGAAGTGCGCTAAACGGCCCTCCCATTCTTATATTGGTTTCGAAAGGGGTAAAGTTTCCTGCCGGTATAGAGTACGACACGGAGGTTTCTATTATATCCACAGCGATTGGCGTTGCCATATCCGTGGTTTACACCATTCTATATTTTAAGAAGAAAACGAGAATTAAAACAGGAGAAGATGTTGCGCCTGTATTCTAGCACGCATAACAACGCTAAACTTTTTAAAGCTAATGAACATCATATCTAAAGACGACAACTTGGCGTGGGGCTGCTATCTTGTCTTAGGCGTTTTGGCATTCACCATTATTCCAGCAATGACTTGGTATGTGTTGTTGCTCAACATTCCAGCCTATGCCGCCGTACCCTTATCCACAATAGCGGCGGTTGTTACGCTATTTGCCTTTAAAAAGTATATAAGCTGGTATGCGGAGGATAGTGAAAGCTTGTCTTTTAGGGGCAAGATGCGGATGATGGGCATTGGCTGGGCGGTTTCGGTTGTTAACTTCTTGGCGATAATCGTGTGCCTATTCCTATGCGGATATTATCGCATTGTGACCATTGAGTTCGATGTAGCCAGTCAGCTCAGTTGGCTGTCGCTTTTCTTATTGGTGGGCGTGGTGGAGGAAGTTATTTTCCGCGGCATTCTTTTTAGGCTCATAACCGACAAGTGGAACATAGCCGTTGGCCTTACAACATCGTCTTTGCTCTTTGGACTGGCACATCTGGGAAACCCCGGAGCCACATTATGGGCGGCCTTGGCCATAGCGCTAGCCTCGGGCTGGCTGTTCGGAATGGCCTACGCCTACCACCAAACGATATGGGTGCCCATCGGCATGCACTGGGCATGGAACTATCTTGAAGGGGGCGTTTTCGGCTGTTCCGTATCGGGTACGCCACTAGATTACCGGCCACTTATTACCCCAAAGATAAGCGGAACAGACTTATTGTCGGGTGGAGCGTTTGGGCCGGAGGCTTCGATTATATGTGTTGCGATAGGCATTGGCATCTCTATCGTTTACACCGTGCTGTATATCAAGAAGAAGAAAAGGCTTGGAGCAAAACCCGAAATGCTGTTTTGACGGCGGTTTTTAAGGCGATATGCAATAGCCCAAGCGATGAACGAAGGTGGTAATGTGGTTGTAATGTTTTGCAAAACGCACGTGGCAAACTACCTCCTTCTGGCGAAAAGGGCAGCCATAGTGTTAAAATTTGTGCGCAAAAGAAGACAAAGGATAAGGCGGCAGCGGGCGAGTTAAAGGGTTTACGGGCATTTGGCTTATTAAGCTAGTGGGGGGATCTTATCTCGTCGGACTGGTCGGACTGGTCTGACAAGTCTGACTGGTCGGACAAGTCGGATAAGTCTGACTAGTTAACAAGAGTGGTGGCGCAGCCTTTTTTTCACCTTTTCACCTTTTCACCTTTATAAGCCTTTTCACCTTTACAAGCCTTTATCGTCCCTTCTTTCCCCCTCTATTTTCAAGTCTAAACCGCTTGGGCGACTTGCCGGAATGTTGCTTAAAATACTTGCCAAAGAACGATTGGTTGGGGAAACCTAGCGTTGCAACAATCTCTTTGATGCTTTGGTCGCTGTAAAGCAACAGCTGACGGGCATCGCTCATCACCACATCATTAATCCATTGCAGGGCCGTTTTGCCCGTTTTCTCTTTCACAACCACCGAAAGATAGCTGGGCGTAACGCAAAGTAAGTCGGCATAGTGGGCCACTTCGCGGTGCTTGCGGTAGTTGTTGTACACCGCTACGATAAAGTTTTGCGCCAACTTATCAGTAACGTTCCACGTGCCCACTTGCAAATGGTGGCTCAACATGTAGCAATTTACAATCTCGTAGGCAAGCGTTCGGCACATCGACGACAGCAATTCGGTAATCACCTGTGGGTTAGGCGAGTTGGCGTAACTCTCGTTTTCGTGCTCTTCGCGCGCCATCAGCGTCTGCATCTGCGTTAAGATGCGGTCGTACTGGCTCACAGAAAGCGAGAGGAATGGGTGTTCGCTGAAATACAGTCCCGTGGTGATGTCCATCGTCTTGTTCACAATGGCCATAATGAAGTCGTAGTCAACATACAACACAATTCCGCGCAGATCGTTGCTGAACGATACGGTGTTGGAATGTATCGCCGGCGGTATAAAAAGCGTGTCGCCCTTATTAACATGGTAAGTTTTATCATCGATGTTCATGCTGATGTTGCCTTGCGTGCACAGAACCAAGGCGAAAATACGATAGGAAGAAGACAAACGGTGCCCTGTTTCGGTTTCGATGTCTGCCGAAGTAAAGCCGCGTAGCGTGAAAGGAAGTTGCAATCGTTGTTCCATGTCTTTGTATTTATTTATTGCAAATGTACTACTTTTCTGGTAAATAAGATGGTAAAACGAACTATTTTCTTTGTTAATATATAAAATGGAACATTTTTGAGCCATTTTCAACCTTGTGGGATGTGATTTATATCCTTAATTTTGCACCATGATATGTAAACAAGCCATTTCTAATATACGGAACCCCATTTTTTGGCAACGATGTGTTTGATTGGCATTTAAATAAGTATAAGGTTAAAAAAGGAAATATGACAAAAATCAAGTTTATGGCTGTTGCCGTGTTCATCGTTGTGTTGAGCGGTTGCAACAGTAAGAAAGAAGAGCAAACCGTTGCACCCATTAAGGTGAAAACGATGGCCGTGCAAACGGGCAACGTTGACGGGAACCGCACTTATGTGGGAGTTATCCAGGAGAGTTACGGGTCGACGTTAAGTTTTGCCTCGCTAGGAACCGTGTCGCAGGTGTTTGTCGACGAAGGTCAGGCAGTGCGCAAGGGTCAATTGCTGGCTGTGATAGACAAAACGTCGGCACAAAGTGCGCACGACATGACGATGAGCACCCTGTCGCAAGCGCGCGACGCCTTTAAGCGTTTGGAACAGCTATATAAGAAAGGTAGTTTGCCCGAGATACGCTTTGTAGACGTGCAAACGAAGTTGGCCGAGGCCGAGGCTGCTGAACGAATAGCCCGAAAGACTTTGCAAAATTGCGAGTTGCGCGCACCGTTCGACGGGTTTATCTCGCAGCGAATGGTGGACACGGGCAACAATGTGGCACCAGGGTTTGGCTGTTTTAAGTTGGTGAAACTCGACCGCGTTGAGATGAAAATCGCCGTACCCGAAAACGAAATATCGGGCATCAGCAAAGGTCAGACGGTTCCTTTCACGGTCTCTGCCTTGGGCGGAAAGACCTTTGTGGGCAAAGTTACCGAGAAAGGCATACAAGCCAACTTGCTAAGTCATACGTACGACGTTATCGTTAGTCTTCCCAATGCCGGCCATCAGCTGTTGCCTGGCATGGTTTGCAGCGCGCAATTGGCCAGCACTGGCGGGGCGCAGGGCATCGTTGTGCCGCAAGAGGCGGTGCTGATTGATGGTGCTAAGCCATACGTTTGGGTTGTTGAAGACGGTACGGCACGGCGCCGAGACATCTCGCAGGGCGGTGTATGCCAAAGCGGTGTGGTGGTTAGCGGCGGGTTGTCGCAAGGCGACAAGGTTATCGTAAACGGACAAGACAAAGTGAGTGAAGGAGTGAAGGTGAAAGGTTGAAAAGGTGAAAAGGTGAAAAGGTGAAAAAATGGCTGCGCCACCACTCTTGCTAACTCGTCAGTCTGTTAACTTGTCAACTTGTCAACCTGTTAACTTGTTAACTCGTCAGCCTGTTAACTTGTCAACTCGTTAACTCGTCAACCCGTCCACCCGTCCACCCGTCCACTCACAAACACAATATATAAACACACGGATTTATGTCTAAACGCAAAAGAAATATCATATACAGTGTGATGCACTACAACAGCATCATGCTCTTGTTGATGGTGGTGCTCATCGGTTTCGGTGTGTTCGCACTTATCAACATGCCCAAAAACGAATTTCCTTCCTTCACCATCCGTCAAGGAGTGGTGGCCGCCGTTTATCCAGGAGCCACTTCTGCCGAAGTAGAAGAGCAGGTAACAAAGCCATTGGAGACCTTTCTTTGGAGCTTTAAGGAGATAAAGAAGGATAAGACTCGCTCGCAAACAAAAGACGGAATAGCCTACATCTTTGTTGAACTGAACGACGACGTAACCAACAAAGACGAATTTTGGAGCAAATTCAAGATAAAGCTGCAACAGTTTAAGATGTCGTTGCCGCAGGGCGTGCTGGCCTTAATAGCCAACGACGACTTCGGAGACACTTCGGCCATGCTCATAACGCTAGAAAGCAAGACCAAAAGCTACCGTGAGCTGCACGAATACATGAACACGCTGAAAGATAACCTGCGAACCATCCCCGAATTGGCCAACCTGCGCGTTAGCGGCGAACAGGGCGAAGAGATTGGCGTGTACATCGACCGCGACAAGCTGTCGGACTACGGCATCAATTCGGCCACGCTCTTGGCCAACCTCTCGGCACAAGGCATGACGATGGTGAGCGGAAAGGTAGACGACGGACAGACAACGCGCCCGATACACCTGCGTTCGCAAATGAACACCGAGAACGATGTGGCCAACCGCATCGTCTATTCGGACCCGCGCGGCAACGTTATACGCCTGCGAGACATCGCAACCATCAAGCGCGAATACCCACATGCCGACAAATACGTAAAGAACAACGGGCAAAAGTGCATCGTTCTCTCGGTAGAAATGAACGAAGGCAGCAACATCGTGCAGTTCGGAGGCAAGGTAAAAGACATATTGGGGCAGTTCGAGGCATCGTTGCCGCAAGACGTAAGCATCTTTACCATCACCGACCAAAGCGAAGTGGTTAACCATTCGGTAATGGATTTCCTTAAAGAACTGCTTATCGCCGTTTCTTCTGTCATTGTGGTCATCATGCTTTTGCTGCCCATGCGCGTGGCAAGCGTGGCAGCCAGCACCATCCCCATCACCATATTCATAACCCTTGGCCTGTTCTATGCCTTCGGCTTAGAGCTAAACACCGTTACGCTAGCCGCACTTATCGCAGCCTTGGGTATGATTGTAGACAACTCCATCGTTATTATCGACTCGTATGTGGAGAAGATAGACGAGGGCATGAGCCGCTGGCACGCCGCCATCTACTCGGCAAAAGAGTTCTTCTCGTCTATTTTCAGTGCTACATTGGCCATTTCCATCACCTTCTTCCCCTTATTGCTCACGATGAAGGGCATGATGAAAGACTTCGTCAAGTGGTTCCCCCTAGGCATCAGCGTGGTGTTGGGCACGTCGCTCCTCGTGGCCGTGCTGGTTGTTCCTTGGATGCAGTTCACCTTTATACGCAAAGGCTTAAAGAAAGACAACAAAGGCGAAGGCAAACAACGGCGTACCATCCTCGACATCATGCAGACCTATTACAACCGCCTTATCGAACGTTGTTTTGCCCATCCGTTTATCACCCTAGGCGTTGGTGTGCTCTCGGTGATTGTCGGTGCCCTGCTCTTTGCCGGCTTGCCACAGAAACTTATGCCACGTGCCGAACGCAACCAGTTTGCCGTAGAAATTTACCTGCCGCAAGGAACGAGCATCGAACGCACGGCTGCCGTGGCCGACAGCTTGCGCGATATGATGCAAACCGACAAGCGCATACGCAACATATCCACGTTCTACGGCATGTCGTCGCCGCGTTTCCAGAACTCGTACGCACCCCAACTAGGCGGCACCAACTATGCGCAATTCATCGTGAATACCGACAACGATGCCGCCACGATGGCCCTCGTAGACAGTTTCACCACGCGATTTACCGACCATTTTGCCGAGGCACAGGTGCGCATTAAGCAGCTAGATTACAGCGATGCCCTTTCTCCCATCGAGATAAGATTTAGCGGCGACGACCTCAACGCCATTCATCAGGCCGTCGACAGTGCCACGCGCCGCATGCGTTCAATGCCCGAATTGCTGCTGGTTCGCAACAATTTCGACGGCACAACATCGGGACTTGATGTGCAAATAGACGATTATGAGGCATCGCGACTGGGCATGAGCAAGAGTCTTTTGGCCATAAACCTAGCCACTCGCTTTGGCGATGGCGTGCCGCTTACCACAGTTTGGGAGGGCGACTATCCCGTAAAAGTTACGCTGAAAGACAGTCATGCGGGACGGCAAACGCCCGAAGACCTCGAAAACGCCACCGTTAGCGGACTGCTACCCGGCGTAAACGTACCGCTAAGACAAGTGGCTAAGGTGTCGCCCGACTGGACTTACACCTCCATTCACCACCGTAACGGCATCCGTTCGATGTCGGTTATGGCCGACACCAAACGCGGCCTGAACCTCAACTACGTTACCGACAAGGTGATTAACGAGGTAAATAAGATTAAGCTGCCGCAAGGAGTGACCATGACTGTGGGCGGACAAAGGGAAAAAGACCTGGAAACCGAGCCTCAGATTTATGGCGGATTGGTTATTTCTATCGTCGTGATATTCGCCATCTTGCTGTTCCACTTCAAAGACATTCGCATGTCGATGGTTATCATGTTGTCTTTGTTGTTCTCTCTGTTGGGCGCAGCCACGGGTGTGCTTATCATGGGGCAAGAAGTGGGCGTAACCGGCACGCTGGGCATTATCTCGCTGATGGGTATCATCGTGCGTAACGGCATCATCATGATTGATTACGCCGAAGAGCTTCGCGTAGACCATCGCCTATCGGCTAAGCGCGCTGCCCTGCAAGCGGCTCAACGCCGTATGCGCCCCATCTTCCTCACAAGTGCAGCCGCATCTATGGGCGTTATCCCGATGGTTATCGCCAATACGCCGCTGTGGGGGCCAATGGGCGTGGTGGTTTGCTTTGGCACAATCATTTCGTTCCTCTTCATCATCACCATGATACCTGTGGCTTATTGGATGGTTTTCAGATGGGAAGACAGGAAGAGAACGCTGAAGATGGAGGCCTCGTCTAGGAGTTAAGGAGTTAAGAAGTTAAGGAGTTAAGCCATTAGCTTAGCCGCTATACATACGGTTTAACTTCTTAACGCAATTGCAAGTTGACAAGTAAACAAGATGGTTTGCCACTCTGCAACTAGGCTAACGGCTTAACTCCATAACTCCTTTAACTCCTCAAAAGTTTGCCACTCTGCAACTAGGCATACGGCTTAACTCCATAACTCCTTAACTCCT
>NZ_KV815121.1:23882-57072 GCF_001814145.1 Prevotella sp. HMSC073D09
CATACGGCTTAACTCCATAACTCCTTAACTCCTTTAACTCCTCATAAACTCATAAACTCATGAACATCAATAAACTTCCCCTGCTCTTGGCCTTATGCTTGCCCATAGCAGCCAAGGCGCAGACAACATACTCGTTAGACCAATGCAAAGCGTTGGCTAAGGAAAACAACGTGAAACTGAAACGGGCAAGACTAGAAATAACAGATGCCAAAGAGCAACAAAAAGAGGCGCGCACCAAGTATCTGCCAACGGTTACGGCCAACGGAACTTACTTCCATTCTGCCGATTATCTGATGCAGGAAGAAATTTCGCTGTCACCCGCCGACCAGCAGAAACTGGGTGCCATAGTAAAAGGCATAGGGCTTAACCCCGCCATACTAGCCGCATTGCCCACCAGCTACACCTTTCAGGCCATTAAGCACGGCACGTTGGCATCAATCATAGCCATGCAGCCCGTTTTTGCAGGCGGGCGTATCATCAACGCCAACAAGTTGGCCACCGTGCAAACGCAGGTGAAAGAGCTGATGCTTGAACAAAACGCAGACGAAGTGGCACAAACAACTGAGGTGTATTACAACCAGCTGTTGGCACTCTACGAACAAGAAAAGACCTTAGATGCTGCCGACAAGCAGTTGGAGAACATCCTTAAAGACGCCAACAACGCCTACGAAGCGGGCGTATCCAACAAGAACGATGTGCTGAGCGTGAAGTTGAAACAAAACGAAATGGCGGTGAACCGCTTGAAACTCAACAACGGCATCTCGCTTTGTAAGATGGTTTTGGCACAATACATCGGCAAACAAGGCGAAAACATCGACATCGACCGTTCGCTTACCACCGAGTTACCCGACCCGCGGCAACTCTCCGTGAACCACAACTCGGCCTTAGAGCAACGCACCGAGATGCGTTTGCTCGACAAAAAGGTGGAGGCCAACCGCCTGCTAACGCGCGTTAAGCGCGGCGAAATGATGCCGACACTGGCCATTGGCGTTGCGGGCATGTACCACGACCTCACCAATAAGGGCCGCACCAACGTGATAGGACTAGCCACACTAAGCGTGCCCATCAGCAATTGGTGGGGCAATCGCGGTCTGAAACGTCAGAAAATTGCCGAACAAATTGCCGTAGAAGAAAAGGAAGACAGCAGACAACTGCTGCTCATCCAGATGCAAAACGCATACGACAACCTTGAAACGGCCTACAAACAAATACAACTAGCCAAGCTGAGCATGGAGCAAGCGGCCGAAAACTTGCGCCTAAACCAAGACTTCTACGAGGCTGGCACGGGCACAATGAGCAACCTGCTTGATGCCCAAACGCAAGACCAAAAGGCGCGCAACCAGTACAGCGAGGCTGTTGTGGCTTACCTCAATGCCCGCACCGCCTATCTCAAAGCCACTGGCAGGTAGGCGCGGCGCATGTAATGTGGTGTCGATGCAACAGCGGTGCGATGGTCAATGGGCCGAAGTCGCCCATTCACTCAACAGCGATAAAGGGCTAGTTTAATGGCCATGCGCCATCAGTTAGCTTGCGGCAGGCAGTCAACTTGATGGCCATGCACCGTCAGTTAACTTGCAGCAGGCAGTCAACTTGATAGCGATGCCCCTGTTGATTGGCCGTCGAACTCCGCACATTCGTTTCTCCTTTGGCGCATCAACGCCTTTGTATGCAGACATCCCGAACAGTCTTTTCTGTTCGGGATGTCTTGCATATAGGCCCTAACCTCCCCCCCACATGCTCTTCTTTCTTCGCATGTCGTTACCCCATTCAATGTATTCTCCACAAGCTGAAAACGGGCTGTCAATGGCAGATTGTTTCTGCGTTTCCATGATGTTGTCTCCGTTGGCCGTGAGCAGCATGCCCTGCAAACGCTCGCGTTGGCAGTAGTAAGCGTACGTGTTTCTGTGCCGTTGCCCACGCGCGCGTATGCGGCACAATCTCTTTTTGTCTAGTTTTCAGTAAGGAATTTAACATGATAAGTGCCCTTTTTGTTCACCAATTGCCAACCTTGCCGCAAAAAATCGATTCTCGCGAAGGTTTGTTTTGTGCAAAAAGGGGTTAGTACGCCAATGTGGAAAAATGAATTTATATTCCAAAGAACTGGTATTTGCACCTGCTTTTGGGCTATTTGCAGCAAAACACAGTGCAATTTGCGGCAAAACACAGTGCGTTTTGGTGCTAAACGCAAGGCAAAATGCTGCTAAATGCAAGGTAAAAAGGTGCAAAACGCAGTGCTAAATGCCACTTAATGCGGAACGAAAAGCATAAATATCCACCACAATTGTATAAACAAAACCTTTTAGAACCATGAAACACATGGCCAAAAAGGGCAAAATAGCCATTAAAAAGTGGGTTTTAGGGGCTAAAAGTGGGTAATTTGGGGTTGGAAAAATACGGGTCGGCAACCAATCTAGAAAGGCAAAATGGTGCAAAATGCAGGTTTTCTTCCCAAAAACAGACAAAGTGAAAGGCGTGAAAAGCCAGAAACAGTAGTTATTTGCCTACCTTTTAACCTGTTTTTTCGCTAGAACGGAGTGAAAACAAGAGCGATATTGTAAAATAAAATTTAAGATTTTCCAGTTGACGAGTTGACGAGTTGACAAGTTAACGAGCTGATGAGTTGACCAGTTATCTAGTTAACCAGTTGACGAGTTGACAAGGGCATTCGCCCAGTTTAAAACCAGTAAGAGAGTTAACGAAAGTTATATACAAGTATCGTATTGGCGTATTGGCGTATATGTATTAGAAGTTAACAGTATATATGGACAAACGTATCGAAGATTTATATCAACAATACTTATCGGGGCAACTGTCGGCAGAAGATTTTGAGGAGTTGCAACGCAAGGTGACGAAAGCCACCGATGAGGAGTTGTGGAACTTGATGTGTGAAGACTTTTCCCTGTCGTCTGAATGGGCAGTAATGAGCGATGAGTCGCAGCAAAGAATATGGCAACGCATTCATGCGGAGATACAAAAGGGGCGACGCCGAAAGCTTATTCACACGTTTTTGCGCTATGCGGCGGTGGTAGTGGTGGTGCTATCCCTGCTTGGTGGCGGTTATTGGGGCCTCCGTTCGCTGAACTCGGCAACGCCCGTCTACACTTATGTAAACGTAAAGGCCGGCAGCAAGAGTGTGATAACGTTGCCCGATGGAACCCATGTAAGCCTTAACGGAAACAGTCAGTTGCGTTACAACGTGGTGCCCAAAGCACATCGCGAAGTGGTGTTGATGAAAGGCGAGGCTTACTTTGATGTGGCCAAAGATGCCAACTGCCCGTTTCGGGTACATGTAAACGATATGCAAATCGAAGTGTTGGGCACAACGTTTAATGTGCGATGCCATTCGGGCGAAATAGAGACGTCTTTGTTTTCGGGCGCGGTTCGTCTTTCGGCCAAAGGCCTTCGGCAGGCTTATCAACTGCTGCCCGGTAAGAAGTCTATTTATCAACCCGCATCGCATAACATCGAGATTTGCGACAATGATGGTGCCAGCGACGGAAGATGGAAAGACGGCTATTTGGCGTTTAGCAGCAAACCGCTCGGCGAAGTGCTGCACGAAATAGAGAATTGGTATGGCGTAACAATCCAACTTCGCAACCGGCATTTGGCAAACGACCTGCTTACAGGTTCGTTTTATCATGAAACATTAGAAAGTGTGCTCCACTCGTTGAGCATGCAATATGGCTTTAAGTATCGTGTAAATCGTGGTTATGTAGTTATTGAATAAACAAAACCTAAAAACCTATATCAGATGGCAGGCAATCTAAAAAGTAGAAGGAAGAGCCTTCTTCGTTTCTTGTTGATAATGGTATTGTTGCTTGTACCAACAATGTTGTCGGCCCAGCGCGGCAATGTTAGTCTTAATCTTCAAAACGAAGAAGTGAGCCAATTTATTCGGCAAGTTGAGAAACAAACAAAATATACGTTTGTGTATCGCAACAACGTACTTCAACCCAAGACGAAAGTTACGTGCGTGTGTAAGGATTGGCCGTTGGAGAAAGCACTTGCGCAGGTGTTCTCTTCTTTGGGCATTCAATACGCTTTCAACAACAACACCATTGTGTTGGTGAAAGGCAAGGTTGAGAATGCAGAACGGAAGGGAGCGAAACCAACAGGAGGAAAGAACGCAGACACAACGGACAAGAAGAAACTATCGGGCATTGTTCGCGACGAAAACGGCGAGCCGATTATTGGTGCCAGCGTTTTAGTAAAAGGCACGAAGGTGGGCACGGTTACCAACGCGGAGGGCGAGTTCTCGTTGGATGTTCCTGCCAGTGGCATGCTCGTAATTTCTTATATGGGCTTTGCCACACGCGAGGTTCCCATCAAAAACAATTCGAACTTAAAGATTACTTTAAACGAAGACGAGGCGCAAAACCTCAACGAAGTGGTGGTTGTGGGCTATGGCACACAGAAGAAAGCATCGGTAACGGGGGCTATCGCATCGGTAACGACAAAAGATTTGGTGCAGACCCCACAGGCCAACATCAGTAACATGCTGGTGGGTAAGATGCCCGGACTGATTGCCATGCAGCGAAGTGGCGCGCCTGGCGAAGACAATTCTACGCTGTTAATTCGTGGTGTGAGTACGTTTTCTGACAATACGGCGCCGTTGGTGATGATTGATGGAGTGGAACGTCCCAATTATAACGGACTTGACCCCAACGAAATTGAATCGGTAAGCATACTTAAAGATGCCTCGGCCACCGCCATTTATGGTGTTCGTGGTGCAAATGGTGTTATCTTAATTACCACGCGGAAAGGGCAGAAGGGCAAACCCCATTTAAGCTATTCGGGCAATGTAGCCGTTCAGTCGCCTACCGCCTTGCCTCATTATCTGAACAGCGCACAATACTGCGAAATGTATAACGAGGCGTTGAAGAACGATGCCTATACAAAGGGAACGGCCTACGTTCCACGCTTTTCCGACGAAGACATAAGGCTCTATCGCGACGGAACCGACCCCATTATGCACCCTAATACCGACTGGGTGGGAACGTTCTTGCGTAAAGCCTCGTTGCGCACGCAACACAACTTCAACATATCGGGCGGCACAGACCGCGTGAAGTATTTTATCTCGGCTGGCTTTTTTAATCAGGGTGGCATGTACAAATACACAAAAATAGACCGCGACCATGATGTGAATGCCTCTGACACACGTTATAACTTCCGCTCAAATCTCGACTTTAACATCACACAAGACTTTAAGGCCGTTGTGCAGTTGTCTACCCAGATAAACGACATCCGTACGCCGGGCCTTGGCAATAGCAACCTGTGGAAAGAAATATCTTGGGCCACTCCGCTGGGAACTCCCGGCATGGTGGATGGGAAATTGGTTCGCCTTGAAAACACCATCGACGACGAAAACCCTTGGCAAGCCTTGTTGAACAATGGCTATAAAAACACCTTTGCCAATACCATCAATACAACGCTGCGCTTTGAGTACGACCTGTCGCGGCTGTTGCTGAAAGGGTTGTCGGTTCATGCCAGCACCTCTTACGACAGTTATTATAATAGTAGGCGTCTTTCGGTGAAAACCATGCAGACCTTTGTACCGAAGAGAGACCCGAACGACCCCACCCATATTATCCTTGTTCCCCAGAATGAGGCAGGAACTTGGGGCGGTGGTTTCGAGTATGACAAAAACAGGAAGGTGTATTTTGAAACCGGTATTCACTTCGACCGAACATTTGGAAAGCATCAGGCCACGGCACTCTTGCTTTACAACCAAAGTAAATATTATGCCCCGAACTTGGCTTACCATGTTCCCAATGCCTATCAAGGAATTGTCGGGCGTGTTACTTATGGCTATGCCAATCGGTATTTGGCAGAGTTCAACATGGGTTATAACGGCACGGAGAATTTCGCCGCCGGCCGTCGGTTTGGTTTCTTCCCAGCAGTTTCGGCCGGTTGGGTTGTTAGCGAAGAACCTTTCTTCCCTAAGAACAACTGGGTGGTTTACATGAAGTTAAGGGCAACCTATGGCGAGGTAGGTAATGATAAGATTGGTGGCGACCGCTTTTTGTACCTGCCCTCTGTCTATGGTGAAACAAGCGGAAAGCTTACGGGCTACAACTTCGGTTCGTCTGCAAACCCCGTTTATTCGCAGATGATAGAAGAGAAACGCTTGGGCAACCCGTTGCTGACATGGGAGAAAGCGCGTAAGCTTAATTTAGGTGTCGACATGAATTTCTTGAAAAATCACCTCACGGTGTCGTTCGATTATTTTAAGGAACGCCGTAACAACATTCTCTCAAACAGAAACAGCGCGCCCATGCTGATTGGGGCATCGTTGCCGGCTTATAACATGGGCGAGATGGAAAACGCAGGCTTTGAATTAGACGTGAACTATCGCAACAACATTCGCGACTTTAACTATTGGGGCCGTTTCAACTATTCTTTTGCGCGCAATAAAATTCTTTTTCAAGACGAAGTGCCTGAGAAGTATGCCTATCAAATGCGTACTGGTAGGCGCGTAGGGCAGTTCTATGGCCTGCTTTTCGACGGGTTCTATAACTCGTGGGAAGAGATAAACGCACTGGACCGCCCAGTAAGCAGTTGGAACGGCAATCGCTTACAGCCCGGCGACATGCGCTATGTGGATGTGAACAAGGATGGAAAGATAGACATGTACGACATGGTGCCCATCGGATATTCGCCAACTCCGGAGATAATCTATGGTTTCTCGGTTGGTTGTAGTTGGCGCGGCATCGACTTCTCCGCCCTCTTTCAGGGCGCATCCCATGTCTCAATCAAATACTTTGGGCGTGCGTTGTGGCCGTTTATCAACGCACACAACAGTGCGAAGACCTTAATATTGGAGCGTTGGACACAGGAACGCTACGAACGGGGAGAGGCCATTAACTTCCCTCGCTTGTCGATGAGCCCTTCGCGAGATACCGATAATAACTATCAAGACTCTAATTTTTGGATTCGCAATGCCGACTATCTGCGTTTGAAGAACGTTGAGATAGGTTACACTTTTCGCAAGAGCCAACTCAAAGCTCTGGGCTTAGAGAGTTTAAGGCTTTATGTTAGTGGCACTAACCTGTTTACTTGGACAGACGTTATCGACTTAGACCCTGAGGCACCTTCAAAAGGCGGTGCAACAGAAATCAACACCTATCCGTTGCAGAAAATCTACAATGTCGGCATAAATGTTCAATTCTAAAAAACCTTCCTTATGAAAAAGAAATCATCATATATAGCATGGATATTTGCTCCCGTATTGTTGGTTGCCTGTTCCGACTTCCTTGAAACTCCGCCTTCTGTTGATTATGGAGAGAACGAGGTGTTCGCAACACGTGCAGATGCAGAGAAATTGTTGACTACGCTTTATGCCGAGGGCATGCCTTATGGCTTTTGCATGAGCAGTTCTAACACCGACCGCAGGCTGTTGTCGTCTTCTACGTTGGCCTCCGCCTGCGACGAAGGCGAGGATGTTGCTACCTGGGCAATGGGTAATGCCGCATGGAATGCAGGTAACCATACGAACAGCAACTTTACTTGGGATGAAGACTGCCGCTTTTATTTGCGAAACCACACTACACGTGTGGCAAACCTTATATTGAAACGCATTCATGAAGTGCCTTTCGATGAAGGAGACCCCGATTTTAATAAACGCGCAACGGGCGAGGCCTACTTCATGAGAGCCATGTTGCTGTGGGAAGGCGTGTATCGTTATGGCGGTATGCCGATTGTAAGAGAAGTGATTGACCCAACCGACTTCTCACAACGTTCTCGCAGTTCTTTTGCCGATTGCATTGATTCTATTCTTGTAGATTGCGACCGCGCCACACGCTATCTACCCGATTATTATACCGATAACACTAAGCTTGGGCGCGTTACGCGCATTGCCGCCTTGGCTTTGAAGGCACGGGTGTTGCTTTATGCAGCAAGTCCGCTGTTCAATACCAATACGCCTTACATGGCATTCCCTGGTCACGAAGAGCTTATTGGTTATGGCAATTATGACAAGGAACGTTGGAAAAAGGCCGCCGATGCAGCCAAAGCCACTATCGATGCAGCGCTTAACTCGGGGCATTATCGGCTGTATAACACGGGCAATCCCGATAAAGACTATGAGGATGTGTGGACCATTCCAGATAATGAAGAAATTATTTTGGGTAACATGAAGTATAGAAACTTCAAGACAACGAGCCGTCCTTTGGTTGCAAATCTGCCTACATGGGCGATGAATAAGGCTTGGGGCGATGCCGGACTGTATGTGACATTCAACTTTGTTCGGCATTATGAGAAACGTGCTGATGGCGAACCCGCAGATTGGAATATGAACGGAGGCGACAACCTTATTGATATCTATAACAGTCTTGACCCACGATTTAAGCAAACCGTTGCTTATCACAGCAGTAGTTGGAACGATGAAATACCGTTTATCAACTTCCTTGAAGGCGGAGCCGAGAAATCAAAGATGGACCGCACGTGCCATTTGCTCCACAAGTGGGTTCCCCGCATACTACATGTAAATGGCAGCAACACAGCCAATGTGCAATGGCCAGTGTTTAGGTTGGCAGAACTATATTTAAACTATGCAGAGGCACTTAACGAATACGAGAGTGCACCACCACAGGCAGCTTATGATGCTGTGAACCTTATTCGGTCGCGTGCGGGCATGCCCGATTTCCCTGCGGGAATGACGAAAGAGGCCTTCCGAACGAAACTTCGTAACGAGCGTTCGGTAGAGTTGGCATTCGAAGATCACCGCTTTTGGGATATTCGGAGATGGCGCATCACTGGCGAAGAAGGCGTGATGAAGGGTAAGTTTTATGGTTTGAAAATTCGTTCCACGGATGGAAACAAGACTCATATCCACTATGAGCCGTATGTGTTTGAGCATCGCTTTTGGAATGATAATTGTTATTTATATGCCATTGACCAAAAGGAAGTAAATAAAGGCTACCTCATCCAAAACCCAGGATGGTAAATATATGGTAAATATATGGTACGTTATAGTATGCCTTAATGCAAAAAAGATAGAACAATGAAATACAGAGATTATATTAATATAGGATGTGCGCTCATGCTGTTCTGTTCGCCTGTAAATGCACAAAATGCCGCAGATACGGCGGCAACACAAATTGCATACGGCGCACAACCCTCGTGGGCACAAACGGCTGCCATCTCAACTGTAGGGGGCGAACGCCTAATGGAGATTACATCGCCAACGGTGGGCAATGCGTTAAAGGGATTGTTGCCGGGATTGTCGATGCTCCAAAAGTCGGGCGAGCCTGGTTACGACTTTTATATGGAGAACATGTTCACGCGTGGAGTGAGCTCGTTCAACGGCAAACAACAAATGCTTGTCTTCGTCGACGGCTTTGAAACGCCGCTGGATAACATCTCCACAGAAGAGATTGAGTCGGTTTCTTTGTTGAAAGATGCTGCGGCATTGGCCATATATGGTTCGCGAGGAGCCAATGGTGTGTTGCTCATCACAACGAAGAAAGGCTTTCATTCTGCCCCGAAGATAGGATTTCGCATGCAAACGGGCATTCAGATACCTACAATCATGGACTCGCCGATGGATGCTTACCATTATGCAAGCCTCTATAATCAGGCACTTGCCAATGACGGGAAGGCTCCTTTGTATACAGACGAGGCCCTGTCGGCCTATCAGTCGGGCAGTAATGGTTATCTATATCCCAATGTAGATTGGAAAAAGCAAGTATATAAAAGCACCACGCCTCTGACGATGGGCGAGCTGTCCTTTCGCGGAGGCGGTGGTGGCTTGAACTATTATGTCATGGCTGGCCTATTGCAAAACGACGGCCTTTATCGTGGAACCGACTCTAAGGGGCGTGAAAGTGCCAATGTAGATTATTCGCGTTATAATTTCAGAGCCAACTTGGATGTTGACATCACGCGTTATTTCCGAGCATCGCTTTATTCGGGTGCAAGTCTGGCAGACAAGACAACGCCCGGCGGCGGTGGTGCAGACGACTACCTAAAATCTATATGGACCACTCCCCCTAATGCTTTCCCCGTGTACAACCCGAATGGAAGTATTGGCGGAACTTCGCTTTATACCAATCCCGTGGCAAACCTTTTAAATCGCGGTTTGTACAAAGAAAACTC
Source organism: Prevotella sp. HMSC073D09 (assembly GCF_001814145.1). NCBI lineage: Bacteria > Pseudomonadati > Bacteroidota > Bacteroidia > Bacteroidales > Prevotellaceae > Prevotella > Prevotella sp. HMSC073D09. The sequence goes on from NZ_KV815121.1 coordinate 33,978, forward strand.
TCGTTCGTTGCAAGTTATCTTCGGCTTACAATATGATTTTAGTGCTTTGGTGCGCGGATTGAGTGCCAAGGTGACGTTTGGCTACCACAATTTCATGGCAGAAACGTCGCCCAAAATGCGTGATTATGCACGTTATTCGCTTACACAAACAGGCGTTGATGCGCAAAACAACCCGATTTATAGCTACATGCAATATGGTTCTGATGCTGCACTAACAGCCACAGAGGGGTTTCGAACCAGCCAAACGCGTGTGGGCTTGCAGGCACAGATTGATTATCAGCGGCGTTTCGGCAAGCATGGCATTCACGCCATGCTGTTGATGCTCAACGACCGCTACCAATTATATAATGTGCGCGACGATGAACGCTATGTAAACTTTGCAGGACGTTTGACCTATGACTTTGACAAACGATATGTTGTAGAGTTGGTTGCCTCGTATATGGGAACCGATAATTACGCTCGCGGTCATCGTTTTGGCGTCTTCCCTGCGTTGTCTGCGGCATGGATAGTAAGCAACGAGTCGTTTATGAAAGCGGCATCGTGGGTCGACTTCTTGAAGTTGCGTTCCTCTTATGGCCTTACGGGCAACAACCAAACGTCGGCCCGCTATATCTATGACGAGACTTATGGCGGCAATGGCAGTTATCTTTTCGGTGTAGGAAGTTCACAATCTTCTGGCTTTACCGAGAGAACCCTGGCCAATCCCTCTGTAACGTGGGAGAAGAAACGTATCTTTAATGTGGGCATCGATGCCACGTTGTGGAGAAATCTCTCCATTAATCTCGATGTTTTCCACGAAACCCAATCAGAAATTCTCACTTATCCCTATGCCCAAGTGCTGGGTATCGTAGGCGCATCCTATGGCGGCATACTCCCATTGATGAATGTGGGTAAGGTTACTAATCATGGTTTCGAATTCAAAGCGCGCTATCAAGGTAAGGTTAGCGATAAAATATCTTACTTTGCTGAGGCCGGAACATGGTATGCCATGAGTAGAGTTGATGAACAAGGAGAAGATGTAAAAGCCGAAAGCTACCTTTATAGGAAAGGCAACCCCGTGTGGAAACCCATTGTGTTGGAGGCCGACGGGTTCTATACGGCCAACGACTTTGACGGCGACGGCAAATTAAAGGCTGCCTTGCCACAACCGCAATTCGGACATGTTGCACCTGGCGACATTAAGTATAAGGATTATAATGGCGACCAAATCATCGACGAGAACGATGCGCACCCCATTGGCAATGCAACCGTTCCTGCATGGAACTATATGCTGAGTGGAGGCATGAAGTACAAGGGTTTTGACGTTAGCGTACTGTTTCAAGGGGTTGCCCAGCGCGACATTTATTTGCGGGGAGCCAGTATTTACTCTTTCCAAAACAACGGAACGGCCTCTAACTTAGCCTTAGACAGTTGGACACCCACACATACCGATGCCACTTATCCGCGTTTGTCGACAGTTGATTTTAGCAACAACTACCGCACTTCTACCTTCTGGCGGCGCAATGGAAGTTTCCTAAGACTGCGTAATGTGCAGGTAGGTTACGAACTTGCCGAACGCGTTTCGCGTGCATTACGCCTAAGCAGCGTGTATTTCTACATCAATGCAACCAACTTGTTTACGCTCGATCACCTTGGAAAGTTGGGCGATGCCGAGCAAGACAACCTCTTAAGCTACCCGCTCATGCGTACTGTTAGTGTGGGTCTGAAACTCGCATTCTAATTTATTTTCCATTAAAACCTATTCTTATGCACGCAAAGTTCTTTTCATATATCTACATTTCTGCAGCGATAAGCATTGCTTTCACCCTCAGTTCGTGTAATGGATTTCTGGATCGTGAAGAAGATTCCTTTATAGATAAAACTGCAACCTTCGATTCTTACAATCGAACAAAGCAGTACCTAACCTATGCTTACACGCTACTTCCAGACGGGTTGAACCGCTTTTCGCGAGAAGCAATGTTGGCCTCGGCAACAGACGATGCCGAGTTTGCCATCGAATCGGCGGAAATTCAGCAGCTTAACAATGGCTCATGGAATGCTTTAAACAATCCGGACGATGTGTGGAACCGCTACTATTCGGGTATTTCCAAGTGTTGTACGTTGTTGGAGAACACAAATCATGTGAATCTCGACATTTCTCGCCTAGACCCCGACAAGCAAGTGGAGTATGCCAACAGCCTGAAAGACATCCGCATGTGGCGTGCCGAGGCGCGTTTCCTTCGCGCTTATTTTCATTTCGAGCTGCTCAAACGCTATGGTCCAATCCCCATTGTCACCTCTACGCTTAGCATTAACGGGAATTATGAGAACACGCCGCGCCCAACGATGAAAGAAGTTGTGGACTTCATTGCCAAAGAGTGTGACATAGCTGCCGATACGCTTGAACTCACGCCGTGGAGAAACGTAAACGATGCCTTTGGCCGTGCTACGAAAGGTGCAGCCTTAGCCTTAAAGAGTCGTTTGTTGCTCTATGCGGCCAGTCCGCTTTATGTTGACTTCGGTGATACAAACGAAGCCAACAAACCTACGGACGTTGCGCTGTGGAAATCGGCGGCCGATGCCGCAAAAGCGGTTATCGACCTCAATCAATATGAGCTGGCATCGTCTTATGCCGACTTGTTTAAGAATGATTTTCAAAACAAAGAGTATATCTTTGTACGTAGATATGCTGCCAATTCCGATTTTGAAAAAAGTAATTTCCCCGTTAGTTTTGGTGGAAAGGGTGGCACAAACCCCTCGCAAAACTTAGTGGACGACTACGAAATGCTTGATGGAACGCCTTTCGATTGGAACGACCCGGCCAAGGCTGCGCAGCCTTTTGAGAATAGGGATGCACGCTTAGGGGCTACCATCTTAATGAACATGGCGCCATTTAAAGGCAAAAAGGTTGCCACTTATCCAGAAGGAGCAGATGCAAGTCCTAACCCCAACGCCACGAAAACAGGCTATTATCTGCGCAAATTCCTCAATGAAGATGTGAACATCCAAACGGGAGGCAGTAGTAGTGGCCATGTTGTTCCGCTGTTTCGCTTGGCAGAAATCTATTTGAATTATGTCGAGGCACTTAACGAATGCGACCCAACAAATCCCGATATAGCCCTTTATCTCAATAAAGTTCGTAATCGGGCATCACTCCCTAACGTGTCAGCACTTTCACAAGAGCAGATGCGCGCTGTTATTCAGCACGAACGCCGTGTTGAATTGGCCTTTGAGGAGCACCGCTCTTGGGATGTTCGCCGCTGGAAGATTGCCTCTTCTACGCTCGGAGCACCCCTCATGGGCGTACAAATTGAGCGAAAGCCTTTGGGCGGATACACCTACATGCCTGTAAAAGTGGAACAAAGAGTGTTTCAGCCCAAGATGTATTGGTATCCAATACCTCAGTCGGAAGTGCTCAAATTAAAGCAATGGAAACAAAATAATGGCTGGTAATTAAACAATCTTATCATGATAAAGTTAAAGAATATAGTGGCAATGCTGTCCCTCTTAGGCGCGATGGCTTGCACCGAAAACAACATAGCCTACGATGAAGTGGTGGATGTCCCCGAAGGCGTTTACCTTTCTGGCCCCTCGTCCGAATTTTCTTTGCCCATAGAGGCTGGGCGATTAACGGCCAATTCGCGTGCCAACATGTTAAGCCTTCGCGCTTGGTTGAAGAAAGATGGCCATTTTAAAATCTCGTATGTTGGCACCGACGGACAGCCTGTGCCCTATGGCAAGGGAAGTGAAATAACGCTTGCCAATAACTACGCCAATACGTTTAGCTTATCAGCGGATGCCGAAGGTTTCTCTGTTCCTGCCGAAGGGCTTTACCAAGTGGTTGTTAACAAGCAACGAAAAGAGTTGACCCTCATCCCCATGCAGTTCGCCATGCAAGCCGATGGCGCGCTTACCTCAGACGGAAATACGGCTGTTGCGCTTAGCAACGTGGCTTACGACAAGCTTTCGCACATCGTAACTTGGAGCAATGCCGACTCTACCCAACAGCTATTGCCCAATAAGTATGTGTTCAACATGAACAATGGCGTTCCACTTTATCTGCGCGACAGCGATACGGAGAACGACACGCTGTCGACTGTCTTCACGGGCATGGCCTTGGCAGAACGCACCAACCAACTTACCGAAGTTTATCAAGAACTCACCAATCAGTCTGCCGTAAAGCTTAAATTCCCTTTGAAAGGACAGTACAATGTGCAGGTGCAATACAATGTCTTAACAGGAAAGTTTGCTGCGCGTATGGGTGGAAAGGGCGTTGAAGTAACGGGACTTGCCAACGAACTCTATATGGGTGGCACCAATTTTGGGGCATGGAACACCAACGATGTGGTGAAGATGGCACCTGTTGGTGCTGTTGGCAATGGCGAATTTTGGCGGTTATGCCATTTGCAAGCAGGGAAAACGGTGGAATGGGCAACGGCAAAAGATGGTTCGCAAGCCTTTTCTTCGTTAACCACGATGCAGGGCGTTACTTTGGATGGAAATGGAAAAGCCACGGTGAACACTACCGGACTGTATTTGGTTTATGTAAACTTAGACCGCAAATTAATTGCCTTTGAAACGCCAAAAGTGTATGCCGCAGGAGAGGCGTTGGGCAATAAAGAACTGCCCTTAACATCCAACGGCAGCCGCTTGCAGGTAGAAATAACTGAGACGGGAAACCTTAATCTCTTTGCTTTTTCCGACCAAAATGCACGCGATTGGTCAACGATGCAGTTCACCATTCGCAACGGCAAGGTGGTTTATCCGGGTGTAGCCGTGAACGAAATGCCTGCGCTACCAGTGGCCAAAGGCACAACGGTTACGCTCAACATGGCCGACAATACGGCTGATTTTGGCGGAACAACCCCCGAAAACCTTATACCAGAAGGGGTTAAGCAACTTTATATGACAGGCGACGACTTTGGAAAATGGGATTGGAATGCTCCCGAAATAGCATCGTTTGAGAATGGCTATGCCGGTGCCGCTCGTTGGTTTTACATTACGTATCTGCGTGGCGGAACGGCATTGGAGTTCTCAACAGAGAAAGCTTTTGGTAAAGGAAACTTTGCCAAACTGAAAACTGTAACAGATTATAACGTTGTAAACGATAGGGCTGTTGTGCCTAGCGATGGCATATATCTTATCTATGTGGGGTTGGATTCGCGCGAAATTGCCATCCAGCCGCTAGAGCTGTCGGGCGATTGTGGCGGCTCTGCGGTACAGTTTACAACCAATGCCGATGGGCGAACCATGAGCGCAACGCTTGCCAGTGGAGGCCGCATGCGCATCTATCCCAACATACCTGCCTTTAAAAAGGTGAAGAAGTTTGGCTCGTGGAAACGCGAAGTCTACGTCGACCCAGTGTCTAAGGCCTTCCTGTATCGCAAAAATGGCGAAGGCGAACCCAACAAAGACTATGTGTGGAAGGCAGGAACAAAGATAACGATAGACTTTGTTTCAAAGAAAGCAACAATCCAAGAACCTTAAAAGTTCTATCGAGCAACTTTGCAATCGCTATCGTATTGCACGGCTATTCTAATCATCTGGTGTTGTAGGGTCTGTCCTATCGTGTGGCGAGTGCTATCCCATAACGTCGCCAAGCGATAGCGATAGACTTACAATACAACAAAAAATACAGGAAGTATGAAAACAATCATTGCAACCATTTGTGCCCTAAGTATGGGCTACATCAGCATAAGCGCACAACCCAATGTGCCTAAAACGCACGCTTTACCCGGTTGGACCAGCTTGAAAGGCGATGAGTTTAACGGCTCGTCTGTCGATAAAAAGCTTTGGGGACTCTATGGAGATGCCACAAAAAACTACGCCAACGATTACTATGGCAATAACACGGGCCAAGGTATGGCGCAGGTTTACCGCGACAAAATGGTTACGGTAAAGAACGGCATCCTAACAGTTCGTGCCACGCGAGATGCCATTCAGACGGGCATTCGCCGTCCTTCACCGCCCGACCCCGATGTAGACTATGGCCCAATAATGCGTTATCCGCTAAAACCTAACCACAATTATACCACAATTGGGTGGTGGTCGGGCGCGTTGTCTAGCCGAGATGCCGAGGGTGGCGGCAGGTATTATCCGCTTTATTCGCGTATCGAAGTAAAGGCAAAGATACCTTATACCATTGGTGTTTGGATGGCATTATGGTTGCGCCACCGCTATGGGGGTGCCGGAACCTTTGAAATTGACCTCGAAGAATTCTTCGTAAACGATGATGATAAGGACATAACACATAACTGGGAAGGGCATACTTACCATTTTAAAGGGAAAAGAACCATTCACCAATCCGTACACGGACTAGACCGCGCAAAGGCATATAAGGACCCAAACACAGGCGAAACCAAATATAAAACAACCTATAACCATAACGATTTTGCCGACCGCATAAGGGAGATTGACTTCAATCCGGCAGAAGATTTCCATGTGTACGGGGCGCAAATGGACCCGCTGCCGGGCGACTCTTCTGTTCATCTAGCCGTTAGTTTCTTGTTAGATGGAAGGGTAAGGTCGGTATTTACAACCAAAACGGATAAGGTAGGCGGCTCTTCTGAGTATCGTTTCAATGAGTTGTTGAAAGACAAATACATTAAAGGCAACATCGACCATATTTGGGATGTGGCCATAACCGGACAGGTTGGCGGCAAACCCGACGGCCAAGGCGGTGGCGTGTTGTATCCTGAAATGGACCCAGAGTATGGCGGAGACCTCAATAAAGTGCCTCGCAATTATGAAATGGATATTGATTGGCTGCGCGTTTTTAAGCGAACCAATAAGGCATTATGGCTTGGCTCTATGCCCAAGGGCTCGGATTGGAAAACAAAAAACGTGGCACTAGAAATGTCTGCAACGCAGTTTAAGGGCTTGCAAGTGGGCGATCAGCTTGTAATGGACATCGACACGCTCAGCAACTCTGAATATCGAAAAGTGGGAAAGCTGAAACTCGACATCTACGACTACAACGGCAATGCCATTACAACACTGAAACCCGAACTTGCACAACGCGATGCACAAGTAACCTTTATTGTTACAGACGACCTCTGCCAGAAACTGAAAGCCAAAGGGGGCGTGATGAAAGGCGAAAACATCCGCTTGTTCTCCGTTTGCCGTTCGCAAAGAGACAGTGCCAAGTGGGTTGGTTTCAAACAAATGGAAAATGGCGAGGTGCTTATTCCCGCCACCATGTTTGCAGACATAGAGAAAGGCCAACAAATAGAAGTGATGGTGCGAGACGTTGCTGCCGGAGGAACGCTTTGCCTACAACAATTTAAGAAACCAGAAGCAGGCAAGAACCAGAGACCAGACCTTTCGGCCGATAAAGCCGCAGGAAACGTTTTGCCATTAAAGGCTGGGCGTGACGAAAACACCTACACGTTTACCCTCAACGCGCAAGCCGTAAAGGAGTTAAAGCAACACGGACTGGCCGTAACGGGCAAGGGATGTTACTTGCGAAGTGTGCGAATTGTTGGCGAAAAGAAGAATACGGCTGTGAATAAGGTAGAAACTCACGCCCAAACCGACACGGCCGTCTACACCATCGACGGCCGCAAAGTGGCCGAACGCTGGCAGGAAGGCACGCTTCCGCGCGGCATCTATATCGTAGGGGGTCGTAAAGTAATCGTAAAATAAGGTAAAAGATTGTTTCCTCCTATACGTCGTGGCCTTTCTTCGCCTTAGAGTTAGGAGTTCATTTCTTATGCGTAAGCTAGCACATTGCAGGCTTAAACACCAGTACAACGCGGCTTGTACTGACACTACAAGACGCTTGTACTGGCACTACAAGATGCTTGTAGCGTGACTACAAGCCGCTTGTAGCCACACTACAAACGGCTTTGTACTGATAAGGCAGGTTCTAAAAATTACCTTTGCTGTGTTTTTAGCTTTTAGCTGAGCAGGTTTTGCTTACTTCTTGAAGGAGCACAGTGAACTATGCTTTCTGAAAGAATAAGCAAAAGATGCCAGATAAAAGCAAAAAGACAGTGAAGAGCAATACAAGGAACAACAAATGAACCTTTGCGAGGAATTTTTAGAACATGCCATAAGTTGATAACAAAAATCATAACCATCTCAATTCAAAGATGAGAACATTTACCAATCCTTTCCTCAAACCTCCCTATATAATAGCGGTGTCATTGCTGTGGTTCTGCACAGTGGTATGCCATGCGGCCGAACGCCATTTGTGGGACGAAGGCTGGCGATTTGCCTTACATCCAGACGATGCCCCCTTGCAACCCGACTTTAAAGACGATGCTTGGCGCCTGTTGGATTTGCCGCACGACTGGGCAATTGAAGGCGATTTTTATGCCCAAAACCCATCGGGGGCCAACGGCGGGGCATTGCCTGGCGGTATAGGGTGGTACAGAAAGCATTTGGCTTTGCACGACAGCGATGCCGCGTCTCGTTATGTTCTGCACTTCGATGGCGCATATATGAACACGTCGGTGTATGTAAACGGCACGCTTTTGGGCACGCGCCCTTATGGCTTTATCAGTTTTAGTTACGACATTACGCCCCACCTTAACAAGCAAGGCGACAATGTTGTGGCCGTGAAGGTAGACAATTCGCGGCAGCCTAACAGCCGTTGGTACACAGGATGTGGTGTTTATCGCCACGTATATTTGTCGAAATCAACAGATGTACGCGTGGCAGAATGGGGCGTGCAAGCCATTTCTGAGGTGAAGAAGGGTGTAGGACATGTAACGCTCAACACGCAGATTGAGAATTTCAGTGGGCGCAGTCGTAGGGTTACGGTGCGCCAAAAGCTGTGGAATAAGGCTCGCCGGCTGGTTATGCAGGCATCGAAAACTTGTGATGTTGCTGTTTCGGGAACAACGGTAAAACAGCAAATGCGTATGCCTAAACCGCAATTGTGGTCGCCTGCTTCGCCATATCTCTACACCCTAACAACCGAAATTATAGAGAATGGGCGTGTGCTGGATGGCGATACCATAAGGATGGGCATGCGAACGGTGGCGTTTGATGCTAAACAAGGCTTTTTCTTAAATGGCAAAAACATGAAGATTAACGGCGTTTGTCTGCATGGCGACTTAGGTTGTTTGGGCGCAGCCATTAACGAAGACGCCCTTTATCGGCAAGTTTCGATGATGAAAGCGATGGGCGCAAATGCCATAAGGTGTTCGCATAACCCGCCGGCACCCGAACTTTTGAACCTTTGCGACAGCCTAGGAATGCTAGTTGTTGACGAGGCTTTCGACAGTTGGCTGCACGGAAAAACGCCTTTCGACTATTCGTTGCATTTCAAGACCTGGTTCGAACGCGATTTAAGAGATATGGTTTTGCGCGACCGCAACCACCCTTCTATCATTCTTTGGAGCATTGGTAACGAGGTTTTGGAACAATGGAACAAGGTGGACAACGCCGGAATGGCATTAGAGGATGTGAACATTTTGCTGAACAACAGCAGGGATAAGGCCGCATTGGCGCAGGGCGACACACTTAATGTTAAAGCAAAACTCACCCAAGCGTTGGCCGCCATTGTGCGGCGTTATGATTCAACCCGACTTATTACGGCAGGGTGCAATGAGGTGTCGCCCGACAACAACTTGTTTAAAAGTGGGGCATTAGATGTGATTGGCTTTAACTATCATCAGAAAAAGGTGAAAGATGTGCCGCAGAATTTCCCCGAAAAGCCTTTCCTGATGACCGAAACGGTGTCGGCTTTGCAGACACGTGGCTATTATAAAATGCCGAGCGACTCGGTTTATCGCTTGCCTGGGCGTAAGCGCCCGTTCACCGACCCCACGTTCCTTTGTTCGGCTTACGATAATTGTTGCGCCCATTGGGGTTCAACCCACGAGGCTACGTTGGACGTGGTGAAACACACGCCTTATTGCGCTGGTCAGTTTATTTGGACGGGCTTTGATTACATTGGCGAACCAACACCGTTTAATTTCCCTGCTCGGAGCAGTTATTTTGGATTGGTAGACTTGGCCGGTTTTCCCAAAGATGCTTACTATCTATACCAGAGTGAGTGGACAAAGGGGCCTGTGTTGCACCTCTTTCCGCATTGGAACTGGATAGAAGGGCAAGCCATAGACCTGTGGTGTTATTATAATCGGGCCGACGAAGTTGAACTTTTTGTGAACGGGAAGTCGCAAGGTGTACGCCAAAAGCGCAACGAACACGAGTACCATGTGGCCTGGCGCGTAACGTTTGAACCTGGGGACGTGCGTGTGGTTGCTAGGAAAAACGGAAAGGTTGTGGCCGAGAAGTTGTTGAAAACGGCTGGTGCGCCCCATCATATTCGGCTAACTCCTAATCGGCAAGTGATAAAAGCCAATGGCCGAAGTCTGTCGTTTGTTACGGTAGAAGTGGTGGATAAAGACGGCAATCTGTGTCCTTGGGCAGAAAACAACATCTTGTTTTCATTGACGGGAGAGGCCAAAATTGCAGGCGTTGACAATGGAAGTCCGTTTTCGTTGGAACGTTTTCAGGCTCACGAGCGGCGCGCTTTCTTCGGCAAATGCTTGGTGGTGGTGCAGGCGGGCAAGTCGCCTTCTGCCGTTCGGCTTACCGCAAAGGCTGTGGATTTAGCCCCACAAACCATTGTAATCAACACGGTTGATGCGCGCTAACACTTAAAGTCCCTCCATTTAGTGCCGCTACGATGCTTGTAAAAAGGCGTTTCGGTTTGAGCGGACGGCATAACATCTGAACGAAATAAAAAACAACAATCTCGAAGAATATGAAACGAAGTGTCTTAGCTGTTGCCTGTATGATGGGTAGCCTACTTGTTGGACATGCGCAACATGCCCATGCCAAACAGCCGCGAAAGCTGGTGAAGAAAGAACTAAGCGCAGCAGATAAAGAAACCCAATTTGTGACGTCGCTCATGCAAAAGATGACATTGGCCGAGAAGATTGGGCAGATTTCTCAATATGTAGGGGGTTCTTTGCTGACAGGACCGCAGAGCGGGGCCCTTTCCGACTCGCTCTTTGCTCGTGGTATGGTGGGTTCCATACTCAATGTAGGCGGTGTTGACAAGCTGCGGCCGTTGCAAGAGAAGAATATGCAGCTGTCGCGTTTAAAAATTCCCATTCTGTTTGCGTTCGATGTAGTACATGGTTACAAGACGATATTCCCAACACCCTTGGCCGAGTCGTGCTCTTGGGACACCAATCTCATGTTCGAAACCGCTAAGGCTGCGGCCGTTGAGGCTGCTGCATCGGGCATTCATTGGACCTTCGCCCCAATGGTGGACATTGCACGCGACCCACGATGGGGGAGGATTGTTGAAGGAGCAGGTGAAGACACCTATCTGGCAAGCCAAATTGCAGCGGCACGAGTGCGGGGCTTTCAATGGAATTTAGGGAAAACCAATGCTGTATTTGCCTGCGCCAAGCATTTTGTGGCCTATGGCGCACCGCAGGCAGGGCGCGATTATGCCCCGGTAGACCTCTCCTTGTCTACCTTAGCCGAGGTTTATTTGCCGCCCTTTAAGGCTTGTGTAGATGCTGGCGTAAAGACTTTCATGTCTGCTTTCAACAGCGTTAATGGCATTCCTGCTACCGGAAATCGGTGGTTGATGACCGAACTGCTGCGTAATCGGTGGAACTTTCAAGGGTTTGTGGTGAGCGATTGGAATGCCGTGCAAGAGTTGAAGACGCATGGCGTGGCCGAAACAGATAAGGATGCGGCCCTGATGGCTTTTCGGGCAGGGGTGGATATGGATATGACCGATGGGCTATATAACCGTTGTTTGGAGGAGGCTGTGCGTGAAGGGCAACTGGATGTGCACGCGATAGACGCCGCTGTTGAACGCATATTGCGAGCAAAATATGTTTTAGGACTATTTGACGACCCTTATCGCTTTCTTGATTTGAAACGCGAACGCCGTGAGGTACGCTCTGAATCTGTTACCGCTTTGGCCCGAAAGGCAGCCACGGCATCAATGGTGTTGTTGAAGAACGCCAACGCCACACTTCCGCTTTCTAAGCAAACGAAACGCATTGCGCTTGTTGGTCCGCTGGCAAATAATCGCTCTGAGGTGATGGGCTCGTGGAAAGCGCGGGGTGAAGAAAAAGATGTGGTAACTGTACTAGACGGCATTAAAAACAAGCTGGGCAAGGATGTTGTGCTTAACTATGTGCAGGGTTGCGACTTCTTAGACCCCTCCACGCACGAGTTTTCGGCGGCTTTCGAGGCTGCAAAGCATAGCGATGTGGTGATAGCCGTTGTGGGAGAGAAGGCCTTGATGAGCGGAGAGTCGCGCAGTAGGGCCGTGCTTCGCTTGCCGGGTAAGCAACAAGCGTTGCTCGATACGCTGCGTAAGGCTGGCAAACCGCTTGTGGTTGTGCTGATGAATGGGCGTCCCTTATGTTTAGAGAAAGTGGATGAGCAGTCGGATGCACTGCTGGAGGCTTGGTTCCCAGGTACGCAATGCGGCAATGCTGTGGCCGACATTCTCTTTGGCGATGCCGTACCTTCGGGCAAGTTAACCACTTCTTTTCCGCTTACGGAGGGGCAAATACCCAATTATTACAACTATAAACGTTCGGGAAGGCCTGGCGATATGCCCCATAGCTCAACCGTTCGCCATATTGATGTGCCCAATAAAAACCTGTATCCTTTTGGTTATGGGTTAAGTTACACCACGTTCTCGTACGGCGAAATGCAATGTCCGCAGCAGTTTGCTGCCGATGGTTCGCTGCAAGTGTCTGCCGAAGTAACCAATACGGGCCGCTTTGACGGTGAGGAGATTGTGCAACTTTATGTGGCCGACAAGGTGGCCTCGATGGTTAGGCCAGTGAAGGAGTTGAAGGGTTTTCAAAAGGTTTTCATCCCTAAGGGGCAGACAAAGCGCGTTGACTTCGTGCTCCATGCTCATGATTTGGGATTTTGGGACAACACGATGCAATATGTTGTTGAACCTGGAACGTTTGAAATAATGGTGGGAAAGAATAGTGAGGACTTGCAAAAGAAAGAGGCGACGTGGAAGGGCGACAGCCGCACACCATATTATATAAGTCAGTGAATGGTACCATCTGCCATGTCTTTCGTATGATTTATAGGGTTTTCTTAAAGATGAATGTTATTGACGAATTTAAATAAAAAGCACATGAGATGTTTATTGTTTAGCTTGATGTTGCTGTTTGCTGTCGGTGCCAAAGCCATTAAAGTGACGCATGGCCCTTGGATTTGCGACATGGACAGCACGGGTACTACAATTGTTTGGGTAACTGACGTTCCTGGAATGTCGTGGGTTGAGATTGCGCCCGACTCCACAGACCATTTCTATGGGAGGGCGCGGCAACGCTATTACGATGTGTTGGCCGGAAGAAAGGTGCTGACGGATAGTGTGCATCGCGTGCGTATCGAGGGCTTGAAACCTGATACGAAGTATCGTTATCGGGTGTTTACGCAAGAGGTTGCCGAATGGCGCTACGATGATTGGGTTACATTGGGAAAGACGGCATGCACCGATGTGTGGCGCGGAAAACCGTACGAGTTTAAGACTTTCCCTGCAAAGCCGCGCGAAGTGACGTTCCTTGTGCTGAACGATATTCACGAACGCGCGCAGTTTATGAAAGACTTGTGTAAGAATGTAGACTTTAAGAAACTGGACTTTGTGTTGCTCAATGGCGACATGTCTAACCGTTTGAGGAACCAACAACACATGATGGAGGCTTATTTGGATACCTGCGTACGTATGTTTGCAACGCACACGCCTTTATTTTTTAATCGCGGTAATCATGAACTACGCGGACAATTTGCCGATTATCTCTATCGCTATTTTCCCACGAACAATGGCAAGTACTATCGCTTGCAACATGTGGCGGGTATAGATTTCTTGTTTATTGATTCGGGCGAGGACAAACCCGATGAGGACATTGAATATAGCGGTATCGTTAATTACGACCAGTATCGTGAGGAAGAGGCCAGATGGTTGCGTGGTCTTCGTGAAAGTAAACAGGTTGGGAAACATCCCTTAATTGTGTTTTCTCATATTCCACCGACACTTCAAAAATGGCACGGACCTTATCACATGCAGAAGACTTTGACGCCCGAACTCAATAAGATGAACGTGTCGGTGATGCTCTCTGCCCATCTTCACGCCTTTGGCTATCAGGAACCGAATGAGGTTATTCATTTCCCCAACTTGGTAAACAGCAACAACACCTATCTGCTTTGCCGCATCGCAAATGGCAGAATGGAGGTGGACTACGTGGGACTGAAAGGAAAAGACAAGAAACATTTTACGTTCCCATTGAAATAGGGAACAAGTTTCTCTTGACGAAGAAAAACATGCTTTGGGTGAAGTAGGGAAGAAATCGTGATGAAGGCGGGGAGGAAACCTTGATAAAAGCAGGACAGAAATCGTGATGAATGTGGGAAAGAAACTTTGATGAAGGCAGGGAACGGCCTTGGAAGGCACATGTGTTCCATGCAAGTTGTAGTGCGTATCGTGCAATAATGTGTGCGCCTCCAACACTTGCAGCCCACTTGGCAGCCCATGTTAACAATAAGTCCTGTGCAACATGCCGTTGCACAGGACTTGTATTTGGTGAGATCAGGCTGCACCCTTTCTCCTTTCTCTTCTCATTTCAGGGCAATGCTGTGTGTATGGTTTGACCATTGCGACGTTTAAAGACAAACAGTAGCCATCCTTACTTTAGTCTTGGACCATCATAATGGATGGTGATAGTGTGTGGCTTGTTGTCAGCACCAACAACTTTGCCATTTTTCAGCAGGATTTTGATATTGTTGCCCTCACCATCCGAGATACGAAGAGTGCCTTTGTCAAAGACAGGTAGAATAGGTTCATCTGAACCATAGAGAGCTTTTGGTTGACCATCAGTGTCAATAATTTGTTTATATTTCTTGTGGTAATCTACTGACCAGTACCACACTCCACCATGTCGTTCTTCTCTCTTTGTCAGGTCTATGTCTTTGTTGCAGTGCCAGTTTTTGTTGTACAAGAATTTTACTTTCTCAGTATAGTCCTTCGAGAGAAAGAAAGTGAATTCGTAGTCGTTCGCACCACTGGTATTCGTGTATCCAGCATGGAGTATGGGCTTCTCCTCCTTGTCTATAATTACGGTGTTCTGCTTGATAGGAAGTTCGTCGCTTTCGTCATCGCTTTTTGAACAACTAGACAAGGCAACGCTTGCCATCAACACTGCTGAGAACACGAAGACATGTTTCGCGCAGCTCACTAAGAAATTGCTTTTATTCATTTGTTAGTACAATTAAATTGTTAAAGAATATCTGTTGGAATTTAATCCATTGGGATTAGCTCGTGTCGTTTTGTCATGGCAGAATGTATTCAAAGTTCTCCACAGCACATTGTTTGCCTGCGAAGTACATTTCGTCTCACGCAGCAAATTTAGTTCTTTTTATTTACATCGCAAGGAAATGCACGTTAAAATTGTGCTTCATACTTGTTTATTTAACCCTGAAAAGTCCGTTTTCTCTACGAACAGGTGGTTTAAAACCATCCCACAAGCCTTGTTCTTAACCACGAATTGTGCCATATATATAAGGAGTGCCGCTACATGTAAGCAACTCGTTGCGCATCTATAAAGCGGGTTGTCACTAATCGTTTTGGCAAATCCAAACAATTAAACCCGCAGCCGCAACAAAGGCCAATGCGACATGTAACGTGTTCTGCAAATGGGGCAGTAGGTTGGCGCCAGCGTTTAATCGCAATACCTAGCGTTTTTTATGGCGTTGTTTAGAGAAAACATTCGGGATGTTGCAATTCGTCTACAAGCTTGTCCACCATTGTACACGGGTTGTGCGCAGCGTAGTTGGTGCCGATGAATAATCTGCGTAGTCTGGCTGCGTGCAGTTTAGCCATATCCTCATTGCCATATTGTTGAAGCAGGTGGTAATTGTCTCGGTTGCCTTTCGTATATGTAAAGCTGTTATCCCCAGTTTTAAGTTTTAGGGCTTTTTCAATCTGTTTGATGTATTCAGAGCGGCTGATGCCTGTGTTGAGAAATATGAAGTGCAAGCAATACCACAACTCGAATGCTTCGTTAGACCAAGCACTTCCATATCCCAAACCTTCGGCCATTGCTATTGCTTGATTGAAATCTTTGAAATCGTCTTTGTCGAAAACAACCCACACCCTATCAAAGTGCATGCTGTTCTTTCTTTCCAATTCGTGCTTTATTGCCTTCGTTTCTTTAATCAAAGCGACAGTTCCCATGCCCACTCCCTGTATGTCCACTTCACGGACGTCTGACATACTGCCCTGGACTAGGGATTCAAAGTAATACGGCTCTGTCTTAGTGCCCTCACATACGATTAAGAAACGCACCTGTCGTTGGCGTCCTTTCTCTTTACGCCCATTCGTTGCCCTCGATTTTCCGCGTTCTTGCCTTAGCCTTTCAAGCTCATTGTTTTTGGAGTGTCCCATAGTTTCTTGTGTTATTTTTCCCGATAAAAGGTATTGCACCATAACGCCCACGAATGTAATCGCGTTCAATGTCGTGCTTGTTATTTGGTTCTTCTTGGCCATCTTCCTCAAATTCCACAAGCGAGTAGATGTCGGTACTCTCCACCTTGTCTTTCTCTGCAAACCATATTTGGTCGCGCCGTAGAACGGATAGGTCGAGCAAGTTGGTGTCGTGGGTGGCGAAAATTAGCTGTGCGCCATGCTTGTTGCGCTCTGGGTCCATAAATAGCAGCACGATGTTTCGGGTTAAAAGCGGATGTAGCCTGGCATCCAGCTCGTCAACAATGAGTATCTTTCCATTAATGAGCGTGTCGAAAATCGGGCCAGACAGCTCAATAACCTTCTTTGTCCCTTCAGACTCCATAACATCCCTGTAAAAATCATTCTCGCCAATAACTTGTCCGTCCTCATTATAGATGTTATGGACTGTTATTGCTTCTACAAGCGTGTGTGCCGACATATTTTTCTCCATCTGCTGCCTTTGTAATTTTGGAAGGCTAGCCAGCTTTTCTGCTGTAATATGGGTCTTCTTCACAGAGAAACTGTTGAACCCCAATTGTAGTTCCTTAAAAAACGCTTGCGCCTCGTCCGCTCCGTCCAGTTCTTTCATGAACATTGCAAGCGTAATTTCATCGTATCTTTTTGTGTCAATGCCCGAAACCACATTACATTCGCCAATGCCCGCCATCACAGCATTGCTCTTTTCGCCCTTTAACTGGGCAACAAGTGAGAGAAATAGGCGGTTCGCATTGGTTAAATCTTCCTTACCCCTGCCCTCAGGAAAGGCCTTTTCTGAAACCTCTATCACGTTTTTCGAACGGACGAAAAGCTCCACTTCCTCTTCGCCAAGCCTGTTTTCGTACAGCCATTCCGAAACAATTTCTTTTTGGGTGTACTCAAATCCGTAGCGATAGTGGGTTTCTGCCTGGATGAATTGCACCTCAAACAGCGTGGGCACCGAGCGAGAAACCTCGTCTAAGGCGAAGGGGACATAAAGAAGTGGGTCGCTTTCGTTCAGCCTTACAGAACCCATCACCATTCTCCGCATGGTGTAAATGGCAGAAATGAGATTGCTCTTGCCGCTAGAATTTGCACCATATATAATGGTGAGCGGAAGCAGACGATGATTGCCTGCTTTAATCACAGCCTCTTCGTGTTCCTTTATCGAACTGGCTTCCATGCTAAACGTGCGTTCTTCTTTGAACGAACGAAAATTTTTAACCGTGAAATTTACTAGCATATCTCATTGATTTTACTGCAAAGATACAGCATTTTTTAGTACTACGCACGAAAAACATACGATTTATGATGTCTTAAAGAGGGGCACGAACCCATTGCGGGGACAAGCAGCCTGTTGCCGCTTGCCCCCGCATTTTCTATCGCCTCGCCATTTAGTCTACCGCTTCTCCAAACAGTGTTGCGCTGGTGCTGCCCGTTATTCGCACCTTTACATACTCGCCAATATGGTGGTTGCCCTTGTCGAACAC
This sequence comes from Prevotella sp. HMSC073D09, assembly GCF_001814145.1. Taxonomy (NCBI): domain Bacteria; kingdom Pseudomonadati; phylum Bacteroidota; class Bacteroidia; order Bacteroidales; family Prevotellaceae; genus Prevotella; species Prevotella sp. HMSC073D09. Next base: position 51,882 of record NZ_KV815121.1, read on the forward strand.
CACCATCTTGTTTTGTTCGGTTCGACCACAAAGCTGTTCGCGACTACGTTTCGACGGACCTTCAACCAACACTTCGCGAACATTTCCCACCTCGGCGTGGTTGGCGCGAGCCGAATTCTCGTTCTGAACCATTATCAATTCGTTCAGGCGACGTATCTTCACGTCTTCGGGAACATCGTCGGGCAGGTGTTTCGAGGCATAAGTGCCAGGCCGTTCGCTGTATTTGAACATAAAGGCCGAGTCGTAACCCACTTCGCGCATGATGCGGAGCGACTCCTCGTGGTCGGCCTCCGTCTCGCCGTGATAGCCCACAAAGATGTCGGTCGACAAACCGCAGTCGGGCACTAGCTCGCGAATGGCCTTTACCCGGCTAAGATACCATTCCACGGTATATTTGCGGTTCATCAGTTTCAGCACTTTGTCGCTACCGCTTTGTATGGGCAAGTGTATGTGCCTGCAAACGTTCGGGACCTCGGCGATAACGCGCAGTGTGGCATCGCTCATATCCTTTGGGTGGGGCGTAGAGAAACGAATGCGCATTGTGGGAACCGCCTCGGCCACCAGTCGCAACAGTTGGGGGAAGTCTATTGTTTGTCCCTCTTCGTTCACAAATCGGTAGCTGTTAACGTTCTGCCCCAATAGCGTAACCTCTTTGTAGCCTTGTTGTTGCAGGTTTCGCACCTCGTTAAGGATGCTGTCCACATCGCGCGACCGCTCTCTACCGCGCGTATAAGGCACGATGCAATAGTGGCAGAAGTTGTCGCAGCCGCGCATGATGCTCACAAAGCCGCTAATCTTGGCCAATGCCACGCGTTTCGGCACCACATCCCTGTAAGTTTCGGTCTTCGATAGGGCGATGTCGATGGCCTTGTTGCCCGCCTCCGCCTGCGCAATCATGTCGGGCAGGTTCAGATATGAGTCTGGTCCGGCCACCAACTGGGCGTGGTGGTTTTCAATCAAGTCGTCTTTCACGCGTTCGGCCATGCAGCCCAGCACGCCCAAAATCACCTTTCGGCCCTTCTTTTGCTCGGCGTGCAGCGTGTCAAGTCGGTTGTAAATCTTGTTCTCCGCATTCTCTCTCACGCTGCAAGTGTTCATAAAGATGGCGTCGGCCTCGGCTTCGTCTTGGCACATTTCGTAGCCAGCCATCTGCATCACCGCAGCCACCACCTCGCTATCGGCCACGTTCATCTGGCAGCCGTAGGTCTCAATATATAGCTTTTTCATTACGTTTGTTGTAGGAAAAGTGTGTTAGGCTATGCCTAACCGTTGTTATCGTGGTGCAAAGGTACTACATTTTTCGGGAAATAGGGTAGGCCGAAGGGCAGAAAGTGATGCCGTTGCATGTGTTGCCGCCTCCCCTCTCCTCTTCACCGTTGTGGTTGGTACTGTGCACCTTACCCATCCTCTGCATGTACAAAATGCACCTTTCGTTGTCTTTTTATTGGCAAAACGCTTGGCTGTTGCAAAAAAATAACCTAAATTTGACCCAGAGTTAAATCAATAAGATTATTACTATACTAACGCTTTACACATCTATGAAGACAGATTTCGAGATTGCCCGTGAGGCTACACTGTTGCCTATTAACGACATTGCCGCGAAGGCTGGCATTTCTGCCGTTAAGTTAGAACCCTATGGCAAACACATCGCCAAAGTTCCATACACGCTCATCGACGAAGAGCGCGTAAAGAAATGCAACCTCATCTTGGTTACATCCATTACGCCCACCAAAAGCGGAAACGGTAAAACCACGGTCAGCGTGGGCTTGGCCCTGGGCATGAACCGCATAGGGAAGAACGCCGTGGTTGCTTTACGCGAACCCTCGCTAGGCCCATGCTTTGGCATGAAGGGGGGAGCAGCTGGCGGTGGATATGCACAGGTGTTGCCGATGGAGAAGATTAACTTGCACTTTACGGGCGACTTCCACGCCATCACTTCGGCTAACAACATGATTGCTGCCCTGCTAGACAACTATATTTACCAACACCAAGACGACGGGTTCGGCATGAAAGAGGTGTTGTGGCGGCGCGTTCTCGATGTGAACGACCGTAACCTGCGCACCATCGTTACGGGATTGGGCGGAAAAACCGACGGCATCGTTACCGAAGGGGGCTTCGACATCACGCCCGCCTCGGAGATAATGGCCATCTTCTGCCTCGCAACAAGCGAAGAAGACCTGCGCCGCCGCATCGACAACGTGCTGCTGGGCGTAACGCTGCAAGGCAAGCCCTTCACCGTTAAAGACCTGGGTGTGGGCGGTGCCATCGTTGCCATCCTGCACGATGCCATCCATCCCAATATGGTTCAGACCATCGAGAATACGCCGGCCTTTATCCACGGCGGTCCCTTTGCCAACATCGCACACGGCTGCAATAGCGTGCTTGCAACTAAAATGGCCATGACCTTTGGCGACTATGCCATCACGGAGGCGGGATTCGGTGCCGACTTGGGCGCAGAAAAGTTCTTCGACATCAAGTGCCGAAAGGCGGGCATCTCGCCCAAACTAACCGTTTTGGTGGCTACCGCGCAGGCGTTGAAGATGCACGGCGGTGTGAACGAAAAGGAAATAAAGGAGCCTAACGTGGAGGGCGTGCGCCGCGGATTGGCCAACATGGACAAGCACATCGCCAACATGCAGGCCTTTGGCCAAACGGTGGTGGTGTGCCTGAACCGCTTTGCCACCGACACCGACGAGGAATTAGACGTCGTTCGCCGCCATTGCGAGGAACTTGGTGTGGGCTTTGCGCTCAACACGGCCTTTGGCGAGGGCGGAAAAGGGGCGGAAAACATCGCACGATTGGTGGTTAAAACCATCGAGAAGAACCCCTCTGAACCGCTGCGTATGCTTTACGACGATGCCGACGACATCGAAACGAAGGTGCGTAAGATTGCCCAAAACATATATGGGGCAAACAAGGTGGTGCTGAAACCTGCCGCCAAGAAGAAGTTGGCGCGCATTAAGGAACTGGGCTTAGAGCATTTCCCCGTGTGTGTTGCTAAGACGCAATACTCGTTTTCGGAGGATGCGAAGGCCTACGGACTGCCTACTAACTTCGACATCACCATCCGCGACTTTGTTATCAACACGGGTTCGGAAATGATTGTGGCTGTTGCAGGCGACATCATGCGCATGCCTGGCTTGCCAAAGAGTCCACAAGCCGAACGCATCGACGTCGTTAACGGCGTAATCGAAGGCTTGTCGTAGTCTTAACGAAGGTGGGTTCCAAGTACATTTAATGTGCATCTTGGAACCCACCTCGCTTTTTTTAGTGTGCACAAGCAGGGTTTTCGTTGTTGAATTATACGTGCCTATGTCAATGCTTTTAAGTACAGCATGCAAGAAACAATAGGCAAAGTAATAAAAGAAGAAGTAAAAAATGAACTTATTTACCGATAACAGATTGTTATATGAAGGCAGGGACTCTCGGCTTTCCGAAGAAAAAATAAGGCAGGCTTTGGGAGTTGATGGTAATAAGATCAATAGTTTTATTCAATTTTATCTCATGTTTGATGGTGTCTTGTTCCCAAAGCAGGCAATGATGTTTAGGCATGCGTTTTATTCTATTGAAAAGGGGGATTGGGATAAAATAGAAATAGGATTCTTTTTAAAGCTTGATGATATCGTTAAGGTTAGGAATCTTCAATTACAGGATGACGCTCAGCTAGATTATTTTGTCCAAACCCATATCCCCTTTGCTGATGATGGATGTGGTAATGATATTTGGATAGAGGTTTCAACGGGGATAATTAAAGCACTTTATCATGAGTATTCATTGGAAGAAGGATTGATAATGGTTGCTCCTAGCTTTGATGTTTTCTGTTCTTCTTTAGAAAATTGGGTACTCAATAAAAATACGCAACGTACTACCATATAAAAACATATTTTAGTGTCCCGAATACATCAACCCGTCAACTTAAAAAAAACTCACCTCCTCATTAACTCGACAATTCACAAACCCATCAACTCCCAAACGCCCATACTTATAAACTCATCAACTCAAATAACTCACCAACTCAGATAACTCATCGACTCAAATAACTCATCGACTCAAATAACTCATCAACTCCCATACCTATAAACTCACCAACTCACTAACTCGTCAACTCAAACAACCCCCCCATACTTATAAACTCATCAATTCAAACAACTCCCATACTTGTAAACTCACTAACTCATCAACTCAAATAACTCCCAAACTCATCTACTTATCAACGCTAATAACTCACCGGCTGAAAACTTAAAATTTTATCTTTTGTTTTACAAATGCGCTCTAAATTTCACTCCGTTCTAGCGAAAATTTAGGCAGTAAAGTGGGTAAATGGTCACTATTTTTAGTCTTTCACGCCTTTTGTTTTGTCTGTTTTTGGGAACGAAACCTGCATTTTGCACCATTTTGCCTTTCTAGTTTGGTTGCCAACTCAAAATTTCTCAAGCCCAATTACGCACATTTAGCCCCTAAAATCCCACTTTTTAACGGTCGTTTTGCCCTTTTTGACCATGTTTTTGATGGTTCTGAAAGGTTTTATTTATACTATTCCTGTGTATTTTTATGCTTATCTCCTTGCATTTAGCACCAAAATGCACTGCATTTAGCATCAAAACGCACAGCATTTGGCACCAAAACACACTGCATTTAGTAGCAAATGGCCTCCAAAAGCATGCAAATGGCGGTCTTTTGAAATAAATATTCATTTTGCCGCATTCACAAGCCCCCCCTTTTTGCATCAAAACGAACCCTCGCGAGAATCGATTTTTTGGGGCAAGTGGGTGAGGTGGTGGATAAAAAGGGCAGCCATAGTGTTAAAAGCTGTACGGAAAAGCAGACAAAAAACGAGGCGGTGGCAGGCGGGTTAATGAGTTTCAGGCATTTGGCTAATTAAGCTAGCAGGGCTAGTTTATCTTATCTAGCTCTTCTAGTTCTCCTAGTCAGACGGGTCAGACGGGTCGGACAGGTCTGACAGGTCTGACAAGTCCGACCAGTCGGACCAGTCCGACAAGATTTACTAGAATTTCTAGTAATTAGCCCAGCAAACCGCACACGTTCATTTGCAGATACGGTCGCACTTGTCATTGACAAGTAACAAGTTAACGAGTTAACAAGACTGGTGGCGCAACCTTTCTTTCACCTTCGCCAGTGGACAAGTAGATAAGTTGACAAGCGAGCAAGGCGCAGCCATCTTTTCACCTTT
>NZ_KV815121.1:57172-71051 GCF_001814145.1 Prevotella sp. HMSC073D09
GCAGCCATCTTTTCACCTTTTCACCTTTTCACCTATTCACTTTTTCGCCTTTAAAAGTCCTTTTCGCCCCTTCTTCTCCACATTTTTTGCCCATCAAGCATAAAAAAGTTGGGTTAAAATTTGGTGGCATGCCCGAAAACAAGTACCTTTGCACCCGTTAATTGTCCCATGGTGTAATGGTAGCACTACAGTTTTTGGTTCTGTCAGCGGTGGTTCGAGTCCATCTGGGACAACCTTAGAAGAGGTTCTTTCGAAAGGGAGAGCCTCTTTTTTGTGTTTGTAACTCGGTGAAATGTGGATGGTGGGGCGGTGACAAGGTCAAAGTTATGGCGCGCTTTGTTGGGTTGCCAGTGGTTTAGGCCAGAGATGAAAGCGCGAGTGAGGGCATTAAGAACGCCGTTTTGTAAAGATTTTGCACTGTTTTTTAACATTATGAGTGCCTGTTCTACTCACCAACCTGCCAGCGGTGCTGTTTTTTGCGCGTATTTCGATAATTCGTAAGTGGCTGATTGTCTGCGGCTTGCGCGTTTATAGTGCGCTTTTGGGCTGCTTTTACGTATTTAGTGCCGTTTATATGCATTTTTTCTTAAGGTGGCGAGTTGTTTTTGAGGTTTGTGCCAATTATCGTTAGTTGCGCCTTGTTTTATGGTTTGTTTTTCCGTTTTATCGCTCTTTTTCTCCCGTATTTCGCTTTTTTCATGGCATTTTATAGCTTTTAGTGGTGCTAAGTGGTGCATTTCGCACTGCGTTTTGGTGCTAAATGCCTTGCGTTTTGGTGCTAAATGCACTGCGTTTTGCTGCATTTTGCACACCTAAATGGTGCATATGGCAGAACAAAAAGTGTTGTTTTTTGCGCATTTTTATGCTTTTCGGAGCGATGATTTTTTGGGTTTGCGTCGCATTTGGGAAGACAAAATAGGGCTAAAACATAGCAAATGGCATGTCGTGTGGTGCACGGTCAAGGTCAAAAACTGGTTTTAGCGGTGCGTTTTCTATGCTTTTGGGGTGCGATTTCTTCTAGAAGGGTGAGTCTGCAGGAGTGTGTTTTGTAAAGAAAAGCAAGAAATTTAACACTTACCATCGACTATTTGATTTCTAGATAAAAGAAATAGGGGCGTTAATGCAATGTAAGTAAAATAAAATAACTAACTTTGTGCACTTTCCTTAATGGCCTTTATGCTCTGCATTGTGGGCCTAAGTGGGGCTGTTTGTTCGCCTGTTTCTCAGGTAATTGTAGTATAATTATTTAAATATGAAACGATATTTTGTTGTTTTGATGGCCCTTGTGGCGGTGCTGTTGGTGTCATCGTGCGCTAAGAATGAGGGCAAGTGCACTTGTGGGCGTGGTGAAAAAGGTAGTGATACGGTGGTGGTGCTCAGTCCTAAACGCCTTGATGTTAAGAGTAAAGACGATGTTTCGCTCAGAGTGGTTGATGCAGATTATTGTCTGCATTTTACCAAAAAACTGCTTAACTACATCGTGATGGATGTTAAGTTTAAGTGTAAGGGTAATGACGATGTAAGCAGTTCTGCCTTAACCGACTTTGTCAACGGCCCCTTGTATCTTTACTTTTGCAATCAATACGGTAAGATTCTTGCGGATGTTGTGCCTTTGGCAAGCAGCTATAAAGACGACGCTAAGCTGAAAGAAGCCTTGAAAAAGGGTGGGGAGGTGTGCATCTCGTTTGTCGGAATGATACCCAGCGACCTGGCCAAGAACATTGATGGCTTTACCATTGGTTATGATGTTACGTATGCAAACCAGGATTTGAAGGATAAATTTCGCCTCAATTGCAACACCAGTTCGATGGAGCAGGTTGAAAAATGGGATAAATTGATAGACGAACTTGAAACAACCTATCTCAAAGAGCTGGCCATGAACAAGCAAACGGATGAACTTAACCCTACTCAACTTGATTCTGAACGCAGCAAATTGAATGGTAAGAAAGAGCGAATGTGGGCACAAATAGACTCTGCTGTTAAAGCCCATGCGCTCGCCCCAATGCAAATGGTGAGGTTGGGCGGCATACACATGAAGGCGAAGAGCATCGAAGAGGGTGGCTTTCACTAAGATTAGGGATTAGTCGTGCCCGCACTTGGTGCGCCTGTGGCACCATAGTGCAGGCCAAAACCACGGTCGAAAACCTGACCGTAAAGGATGCTATGGGCGATTATGTTGGGCGTTTTGCCAACTGCTATAAAAGGCCAACAGCTCCCGACGGCACCAAGATTACACCCACTCCACTAGATTACAACTGGCTAAACAACGACCTTGCCTTGGCCCTGGTGGTACAACAAGGTTGCCAACTCTATATTCAAGAGCATCAACATAATTGCAGCAACCTTATACGGACATTACGATGGGGATGCTCAACTGCTTTGTGAGCAGGGCAACAAACGCATTCGCCGAATCTTTCAATGCAGAGATAAAGGCTTTCAGGGCGACTTTGAGAGGAGTTGCGGCTATAAAGTTCTTCATGTTTAGGCTTTCAAATATATATACATAGCCCCCACTTATCTTCCGCCGAGCCACTTAGCGTGTTGCGTTTTTCTATCAAACAGGATGACAATGGCTTGTGGTTGAGATAAAAAATAACTACCTTTGCGCTAACGAGACAAAGGCTAAAATCGGCCCTGGGCTAGAAGTTAGGCCACGTTTCGCTTTCTAATGACAACCCCCTATGATAGAAAAGTATGATTATGAAAAGAATTCTTGTTATCTTTACTGCCCTCATCGCAGTTCATTACCTAACGTCTTGCAGCAGCAACCCGAGCAACCGCGCCGCCAACGAGCAAGAAGAGACGTTCAATGCAAGCGTTATGCTTAAACCAACTACGGTTAAAATAGATGGTTCGTTGTCTGCTGTGCTCGAAGTAGTTGAAGGCGAATACCGCTTAAACTATACCCAGAAACTACTTCGCTACGCCACCATCGCGGTCAAGATAAGGTCTAACGGCAAAGGCAACCCCCAACGACGAAACATTTAAAGACTACACCAACGGTCCCCTTTCCCTTGACGTTTGCGACAAGCAAGGCCAACCTATTGCCAAGTTTTCCTCAATAGGAAACAGCTATAAAGACGATGCAAAGCTTAAAGAGATGATGACCAAGAACGGCGAGTATTGGGTTTCGTTCGACATGATTGTTGAAGACAACCTGCCGAAAGATGCCGCCACCTTTAAGATAGCAACCGTAAACGCCTCTGACTTAAAGGAAGCCTATGCCGATGTGTATGTCTTGTGCAACACTGTTTCTGCTGCAAACGTTGCAAAATGGGATAAATTGTTAGACGATTTTGAAGACAGCTATATCCAGTTAGAGGCGCTAAACAAGAAACTGGCGCGCAAACAGGATGCAGAAACCCAACTTGCCTTTTCTAAACTAGATAAAAAGGTAGACGACTTATGCGACAGCATCAATCGTGCATGCGACGAAAAAGCGTTCGCCCCAATGCAAGCAGTAAGGATTGGCCGCCTATATTCGGAAATTACAAAAAGGGAAGGTACGCCGCATCAATAGTGCGTGGGCTTTCTTTTCCAATCAAACTCCAATCAACTTTTGTTTGTAGTTGAAATAAAACAGCTACCTTTGCGCCAGCAAGAGCGGTGCAGAACAACAGCCTATCGCAAGAAATTGGCCACGTTTCGCCTTCGAACAACAATCCGTTATAATAAAAAACATCGGTTCAAAACACCAACAATTCATAAACGCTAAACATCCTAAACGCAACAAATGAAACTCCTCAAACTCCTCGTATTGGCCATATTGATGCTCGTCGGCGTGGCAGCCTACGCCAAGAACATGATTTCGATACACACCAATAACGTACAACTGGTGCTGGAAGTGAAACCGAACGGGCGGCTCTACCAAGCTTATCTAGGCGAAAAACTAAGCGATGCAACGCCCCTCGACCAGCTTTTTATGCCGCGCGCCAATCAAACTTCGCCCATGTGGGCAGGCTCTGAGGCCTACCCCGTTATGGGAACAGAAGACTATTTTGAACCTGCACTGCAACTTACCCACAACAACGGTAACCCCACTTCGGTGCTTAAATACGTGTCGCATACGCAAACCGCGCGCAACGGAGCCACCGAAACCGTTGTGAAACTGCGCGACGAGAAGTACCCATTAAACGTTAATCTGCACTATTTGGCCTACGCTAAGGAAGACGTTATCTGCCAATGGGCGGAGATTAGCCACGGCGAAAACAAGCCCATAAGCCTCGGCCGATATGCCTCGGCCATGCTTTACTTTGAAGAACCCACGTATTATCTAACCGAGTTTAGCGGCGATTGGGCGCGCGAAATGCAGATGAGCCAAACCCAATTGAACTTCGGACGCAAAACGATAGACACCCGTTTGGGCACCAGAGCAGCCATGTTGGCTTATCCTTTCTTTGAAGTGGGACTGGGTTCGCCCGTTGCCGAGAACCACGGTAAGGTGCTAATGGGCACCATCGGTTGGACGGGGAACTTTCGTTTTACATTCGAAGTAGACCACAACAACCAGCTGCGCATATTGGCAGGCATCAATCCCGACGCCTCAACCTATACGCTCGACCGCGGCAAAACCTTTCGCACGCCTGAGTTTATCTTCACACTAAGCACCCAAGGAACTGGGCAAGGCAGCCGCAACTTTCAGCGTTGGGCCTTGAACCACAGGTTATATATGGCGCAAGAAGACCGCATGACGCTGCTTAACAATTGGGAAAACACCTACTTCGACTTCGACGAACAGAAACTGAACAACCTCTTTGGACAGGCCAAAAGCCTAGGGGTAGACCTCTTTTTGCTAGACGATGGATGGTTTGGCAACCGCTATCCGCGCAACGACGACAAAGCAGGGCTGGGCGATTGGCAGGCTAATCGCGCCAAATTACCTGGCGGAATACCGGCCTTAGTGAAAGGGGCGAACGAGCAAGGCGTGGACTTTGGCATCTGGATTGAACCCGAAATGGTGAACCCCGAAAGCGAACTGGCACGCAACAAACCACATTGGATATTGCGTTTGCCCGACCGCGAGACTTATCTTTTCCGCCATCAGCTGGTGCTAGACCTAACAAACCCCGAAGTGCAAGACTTTGTTTTCGGCGTGATAGACGGGTTAATGAAAGAAAATCCCAACATCAAATTCATGAAATGGGATTGCAATAGCCCCATCACCAATATCTTTTCGCCCAACCTTAAAGCACGACAAGGCAACCTATACGTTGACTATGTACGCGGACTTTACGCCGTTTTGCAACGTGTTCAAGCCAAATATCCCAAGCTTTACATGATGCTTTGTTCGGGCGGAGGCGCCCGTTGCGACTTCGAGGCCTTGAAGTATTTCACCGAGTTTTGGTGTTCAGACAACACCGACCCCGTTGAGCGCATCTACATTCAGTGGGCTTTCTCGCACTTTATGCCTGCAAAGGCCATGTGTTCGCACGTTACCGACTGGAACAAGACGGCCTCTGTGAAGTTCCGTTTAGATGTCGATTTCTCTTGTAAGTTGGGTTTCGACCTCGACCTGAAACATCTTTCGCCAAACGATTTGGCTTATTGCCAGATGGCGATAAAGGAGTATAACCGACTTAAACCCATCATTTTCGCCCCCAATCTTTATCGCTTGGTATCGCCTTACGAAACCAATCATTGCGCCCTGATGCGCGTAAACGACGAGAAAACGCATGCCCTACTCTTTGCCTACGACCTGCATCCGCGGTATAACGAAACCATCATCAACACCCGTTTACAAGGTTTAGACCCCGCCGCCACTTATCGCGTGCGCGAAATTTGCCTCATGCCAGGGCAAGAAAGCCATCTGTCTTTCCACAACAAGTGCTTTACGGGCGACTACCTACACAAGGTTGGGCTTAAAGTTTTGGGCGGAAACCAGCTCGATAGCCGCATTATCGAATTGGTAAAAGAGTGAAAGTGCATCGCCAAATAGTTGTAAGTGATGGAAAAGACTATTGAGGACAGCATATTAGCACTATCGCCAAACAAGCAATTGCTGTTTGGCATCAGTTGTGTGATAAGGATGGAAAGCTTTCTCGAAAGCTACCTTATAAGCCTCGACAAGCGTTCTCGTTTTGTCCCTATAAGTCAATTAACAGATAAGGTTCTATTTAATTGCACCCTAGAACTGTTTAATCAAATTGAAACACGTGTTAGTTGTGATGACATAAAGTTGGTAGAACAAATAATACCAGACACGGATGAGGATGGAATAAACGAGGCGGTTTTGGCACAGAATGCAGCAATAGCACTGGCGTATTGTCTTGACTTCATCAAGGAGAACGATGCGAAGTACATTGGTTACTGCGCAATAAAACTTATTGAAACAGCAGATATAATTGCGTTAAGTAACAAAAGGATGAGCAACTCAGACGCATTTATTTCTCAAGAACTCGCAGTTCAAAAGCAACTGTTAAGGGTGATACACCACATGGACAGCGGTTTTGACTTGATTGAACTCAACAAATTCAAGCAAAAAATCATGCAACTTAAAGTTGAATGCTAGCACCTAAATACAAACAAGACGCTATCACATTTCAAATGAGAACACTACATATAAATAAGGAAAATGTGTTTTGCGATTTTGAAAAGCTAAGCAAAACGTGGGAAACTTCAAGCAATATAGCCATACGTCTCGACGTTGAGCAAACGGATGTTGGGCCTATCGTGAAAGAATTGCTGGGCAAGTTGCCAAACGATTTGGCCTATTGCATCATGTCTGAAATAGCCGAGTTTGAACACTTAGACGCCGAACTGATGCGGTTAATCTACAACACAGGCGACACAGGCTGTAAGGTTGCCATTTGTTTGCGCGATGATTTACTCCAAGACTTGAAGAAATGTTGCAAACAATCCAACGACATCAATGTACAAGAACATCGTGACAATAAGCGTTAGCACTTATAATTTTAAGGCGCACTAACGGCACTTGCAGACAATATTCAGCTAATGGTTACGTTAAAAACCTTGGTGGCAAACCAAATTGTAAGAAAGAAATGGAATGATATTCAACGAAGTCGTCTTGACTTTTAAGACTGCTATAATTGAGAGTGGTATTAGCCTTGTGATGCGAAAAGCAATATAAATGAACATCTCACGTACGAAGTGCTGGACAAACTTACAACGACAATTAAATCCTACTCCATTTCTCTGTGACATAATGTAATTATGTCCCGAAGATGGGCTGTTAGAGGCTACTCAGTGCATTCTCTACTAGTTGTAAACATGTTTCCTGTAAGTATATAATGAGGAGAAAGCCACGATGCCTTCAATATAAAAAACGACCCTGAATCTTTCTTTATTAGAAAAGTATTATGTACCTTTGTACGGATAGATATATAAGTTCTGCGAACAAATCATAATTACAGGGTAATTTATAATGGAGTTGTAGGACGTTTTCATATTCCACCTTATCAAAGCCATTATTTTGACAGAAAACAGCAGAGCACTAATCATAACTCCAACTAACAATTACCAATACTGCTATTTTTTACTTCAAAAAAGAATTTAAAAAGATTAAAAAACAGATAATGTGCTTGGAAAAAGCATATCCATCGAGAATAGAAAAAGAATGCTGATATAAAGATTAGAAATGGCAACTTGGGAATATACTGATATTATAATTGATGGAAAAACTGTGAAAGCACAGGCACCCATTATCATATCTGCAAGCAGAAGTACTGACATTCCGGCATTCTATGCAGATTGGTTTTTCGACCGATTAGAGAAGGGGTTCTCCGCATGGACAAATCCTTTTAATGGTGTTAAATCGTATGTTTCATATATCAACACACGATTCATTGTATTCTGGTCGAAGAACCCACGCCCACTTCTCCCATACTTAAGCGTTCTAAAATGCAAAAACATCAAATGTTATGTTCAATATACTTTGAATGATTATGAAGGTAATCAGTTAGAGAAAGTCCCCCCTCTCTCCAAGCGTATTGAAACATTTAAGTTGTTAGTTAAAGAACTAGGACTTGGAAGTGTTATTTGGAGATTTGACCCTATGATTTTAACAGATGATATTTCCATAGGAAACTTGCTCGATAAAGTAAAAAATATTGGTGATGCCTTAAAAGGTTATACAGAGAAGCTTGTGTTCTCGTATGCAGATATCGCAACCTACAAAAAAGTGAAATATAACTTAGAGAAAAGCGGTGTTCCCTATCATGAGTGGACTGAGGAGCAAATGCTGGAGTTTGCAGCAAAACTCTCACAAATGAATATTGAGCGTGGCTGGAATTATCAGCTTGCTACTTGTAGCGAAAAGATTGATATTGAAAGATATGGTATTCTCCATAATCGTTGTATTGATGCTGATCTCATAACTCGGTTAGCATGGGATGATAAGAAACTTATGAATTTTATGAAGGTAAAGGTTAAGCCAATGCCTTCACCCTCCTTGTTTGACGACGCAGGAGTTTTGCTTCCAGAAGGCGCCATATGCCTTCCTAATAACCAATACTTTATTAGCGCCCATAAAAAAGATCCTGGTCAAAGGGCTTTATGCGGTTGCATGGCTGCAAAGGATATTGGTGAGTATAATACTTGTCCACATCTTTGTGAATATTGTTATGCAAATACGACCCAAAAACTCGCTATAGAAAACTGGAAGCGACATCAACAGAACAGAAACGCCGATACAATTACAGGTAAATAATTATGTCTGACTTTATACGATTGTTTAAGGAAAAAGGGAATTTATCATTCATTGGAATGAGAGATACTGCGGAATCTCTTCTCCCGGCGAATCGAGCTGAACGCGACAAGCTACACCATGACTTGGATAGGGGTAAAGGGGTATTGGACGATGAGAACCACTTGAATATGTATTTGCATAGCTTTGGGAAGATGCACAAAGCTAAGCTTGAAGCCGCATTTGATGCTATACCCAATTTTGCGCAATTACTAACAGAAGAGTTTGAAATCTATGACTGGGGTTGTGGGCAAGGTACAGCAACTATATGTCTTTTAGATTTTCTATCTTCCCATAAGATTACACCAAAGTTATTGAACATTAATCTTATAGAGCCATCTAAAGCAGCAGTTAAACGTGCTTCTGAAGTTGTTGCTTGTATTAATCCTAATTATACTGTTAGAACTATCACGAAAGATTTTGATAGTTTATGTGTGGACGATTTTGAAAAATCTAATTATAGAAAAATCCATTTATTCAGTAATATCTTGGATGTAGAAGGCTTTGACTTGGCTAAATTCATCTATCTTTTTCAAAAATCGTTTAATGCAGCCAATACTTTCATCTGTATAGGTCCATATTATTCAAATTCACGACGGATTGGCGAGTTCATTGCTGCAACTGATCCTGACGAGATGTTTGCAATAATGGACAAGGATAAAGGAGAATGGTTAAATCAATGGACAATCTCTTTGCGCATATTTGATAAGGCTTTCGAACGTGTAGAGGCTATTAGGGATATTAGAAAACGTATTGAGGAGTCCCACAAACAAGATCAGTTCTTTGCTGGTTATGTTTTGGATTCGGTAGCTGAAGAATATCAAGATTTTGAATATTCTAATGAAGCAGAGAGTCTTTATCGTGCATTATCCGTTTTTGATGTAAAATCAAATATTCAGTTGGGAGTGTATGATAAATTCGATGCCCAGTTTGCCGTACTTGCAAACATTATTTCTCGTGGTCTTCCAACGAAAGCTCCTATCTTTTTAGAAGATACGTTCTCAGACTTGTTTGGTGTTTCAGAAAAACCTGTAGAAGGAGCAAATCTCAATTATGATTCAAAACATTCTATTCCTGCTCAACAAATCTATGAAGCATTACACATTGTAGACCCACGTTTTAATATTGAATACTATAATGGAGATATGTTGGAAAGTAGCTTTGAAAAAAGCTTCATAGAACAGACCTTAAAGGATTGCAAAAATGAGTATTTGATACAGGTTCTTGAACCCCTGCGCCCTCTTTCTACAATTATAGAAATTCCTGACAGAAACTTTCATAAAGAACAACGCGTGGACTTTGCCATGAATATACCATACGGCGAGTCTCGTACAGGCTTTATAATAGAGAAAGATGCAAAGGTCTATCATAGTAATATCTTTCAACGACATCGTGATGAACAACGGGATAGTAGTTCCACAGAACAAGGATGGTATACATACCACATAAAGGTGTTAAAGGACATCTCTTTTCTACACAACTGGAGAGAAAAGGAATCAGCTAATCAGTATCTGCAGATATTAGAAAAGAATAGCAGAAAAGAATTGTCTGGGGCGTGGAAAGATACACTCCAGATTGTGCTTAGCCCATTGGCAATAGCAAGACTTGAACGAGTCCTAATAGAAACTTTAATGGCAGGATGTCTTAAGAAAAACGCTACTGAGTGGAATGTTGCAGTTGTAGAACGCGACGTGCCTTGTGCGGCGATAGCCGTAGAGGTTCTACAAGAAAAGATAAAGAACATCTATTCTCTATCAGGGAAAAGTAATCCTTTGCCCAAAATTAATCTTAGCGTTGTTTCTACAGCTGAATTTGCCGATTCACCCTTACACTTAGAGCAGAAAGTTAATCTAGAGATACCACACAGGCATTTTGATGTTTGCGTGGATATCTCTATGTTATTGCGTGATAACATCGATGCCCTTCCACTTAATATCAAAGCTGATGCTGTTTATATAGTTCGTTCTTCTCACTACCAAAAGAGACATAGAACCATCTGTTCTGCAGAGAGCATTCAATATCCGCCGTTGGTGGTCAAAGATACTACGGGTAAATATGTTAATATACCGGAGCGTGAAAAGGTTCTGTCTTATTTCCTACATGACATATTCCGTAAGCCTTCATTCCGGCCAGGACAGTTGCCTATTATTAGTCATTCCTTGGGAGATAGAACAACTATCGGACTACTTCCTACTGGTGGTGGAAAATCACTAACCTATCAGATTTCATGCATATTACAACCTGGCGTATCAATTGTAGTAGACCCATTAATGTCATTGATGCTTGATCAAGTTAGGGGATTGCGCAGTATTAGAATTGATGTCTGCGAATGCGTTAATAGTAGCATGAGTAGTATGGAAAAAGCCGACAAGCTGAATATGTTGCAGAGGGGAGCAGTACTGTTTATGTTACTATCTCCTGAGCGATTTATGATGCCAAACTTCCGAGAAAGTCTAGTTTCTATGACCAAGAAGAATCATGTATATTTCTCTTATGGTATCATAGACGAGGTGCATTGTGTCTCAGAGTGGGGACATGACTTCCGCACATCCTATCTTCATTTGGGAAGAAATATGATTAACTTCATGCATACGAAGTCCAAACGTCCGTTATCTATCATCGGACTTACGGCAACGGCCTCTTTTGACGTGTTAGCCGACGTTGAACGGGAACTTACTTTAGGTGGTAATCTAACAATTGACAGCGAAGCTGTTGTCCGCCCAGAAAATGATACGCGTCCTGAATTGGCCTATCGTGTCATAGAGGTAAAAGCAGACTTTGATTCGTTAAAAGAGTCTGAACAGCCTTATTTGCTGAAAGCGGGTGTTGATGAGTGGGACATGAAAGATGTCATAGCGAAAGCTAAGATAGAAGAGATGTCTCTGCTTCTCGATTCAATACCTTCGCAACTCGAAGAAAAGAACATACACAACTCGAAATGTGCGCTGGAAAATTTCGAAAAAGAGTGCTTCTATACCTCCGACGAAGAAAACAAATACCCTTATGCAGGAATCATTTTCTGCCCCCATGCCAAAGGAACCTTTGGAGTGAACAATAATGACTGGGGAACTCGAGAAGGTATCTCAGCAGTACTTAGATCAAAAAAAGATTACTTGCAGATAGGTACTTTCGTGGGTGGTGACCAACCTTCTGGTCATATGTCATCATTCAATAATAATGACATAAATGTAATGGTAGCCACAAAGGCCTTTGGTATGGGTATTGACAAACCCAACATTCGCTTTACCATTAACATAAACCACCCTTCATCCATAGAAAGTTATGTTCAAGAAGCTGGACGTGGTGGGCGCGACAAGAAAAATGCTATTTCTTATATTCTTTACGAACCTACGGAATATATCCATCTGACGATAGATAAAATTAATGACATCCGTTTCTATATGGGAAAGGATGACCCCGTTGGCTTGAAAAATATAATGACCGGTATATTCTGTCCAATGATTTCACTGACTTTTGTAAGGCAGAAGGGGCTACGGATGAACAAGCTCAAAAGATTACCGAAATAATCCACAGGAATGGTTATCTTGAGAATGTAGATAAAGGTATCGACCTATGGTTCCATAATAATTCATTTAGAGGCTTACTGAAGGAGAAAGCTATTCTTAATGAGATGACTGATCGCCTTTTGAATATAAAGCCAACTTATGTCGTTGAGATTCAAGGGAAGTTACGTGAGATCATGGGTAATGACGACATCTGCCTGAAAGTGAATCAATTGAAGAATGCAATAACTATCTTCTCAAAGGAAGAAAATGCAAAGCAATATGGCTTTATCTTCTTGGATACGTTGCGTCCGTCATACAATTATATAGGCTTTGAAGATGAGATCTGTTCGAAAATTACAAATGCACTTATTAACATCCTGAAAACTTACTCAGACCATTCTGCTAAAGGCCTTCTCACACCATTGGATGGTGGAAACAATCTAACGGAAGGAATTTACCGCGCAATGTCTCAAGCTGACAAAGATGGGTATGTCTATGTAACGGTTTCATGGGAAAATCAAATAAAACAATCCCCAGATGATTTCAAGACAATGCTGAAAGCCGAAATTACAAATATTGCTCAGAAACAAAACTGGAATAACATAGATGAAAACAGATATGGACCACTACAACTAAATAAGATAGGAAACTTCAACGATTTACTTACTCAGATTGCAAACTGTTCCAACGATTCAAGATGGTTACGTTATCATGCTGACGAGGCTACATATCAAAAACTAAAGATTCTCTTTTGCCGGAAACGAGACAAAGATGATACCGATAAGGCCATCTATCGACTTTGTTGTATAGGTCTGGTGGAGGACGTTACTATAGACTATCTGTCAGAAACTTATGAGCTTAAAATCCGTAATCGTTCAGACCAAGAGTTCCAACAGTGTATGTTTGATTTCTTCAAGAAATATTACTCTTCGGAGCAAGCTGAGAAGAAAGTTGCTGAAATCGACAATCAGAAAGGACGTAACTACCTCGATAAGTGTTTAGGGTATCTGACGGCTTTTGTCTATACTAACTTGGAGAAGAAGCGTTATCGTGCCATTGATGATATGCGTATTGCTTGCGAAGATAGTATCACCGAGCGATATAAAAGTGGCAATGATGATTGGCTAAAGGAGTTTATTCACCTGTACTTCAACTCTAAATATGCACGCAAAGGCTACAAGTTTGGTGATAGGCACTATTCGCTTATGGAGGACACCGACGAACAGGGACTGGATGGCTTTGAGGTCGTAGAGAAATATATACGGGCCATGACGGAAGATGGCTCTGGCAGCGAGGTCGACAATGTCAAACATCTCTATGGTGCAACATTGCTTTGCCTGCGTGCTCATCCTGAAAATGCTGCACTTCAGTTGTTACTTACTTATTGCATCACATTCCTTGGTGTAGGAAACAATGAAACATTAAAAGCAACAGCTTATAACAGTTATATAGAAGGTTTTATGTCACTTTATGGAACTATGGGATATGGCATGTGGAACGTACTAGAAGTATTCAATGAAAAACTTTGTGCAAAAGTACATGATGCTTACATTCAGGAAGAAATCCTGAATAAAGGTAAAGATGCAATAATGCTTTTCATTCATGAAGAGAATTTTAATAAGATAACGAAGAAATATTTAAATAGGGTAATTCAGTTAATTCCCTCTTAGGA
>NZ_KV815122.1:0-29387 GCF_001814145.1 Prevotella sp. HMSC073D09
GCAATGCGGGAGAGTAGGTGGCCGCCTTTTTTCAATACGAAAGCCCCGAGTGCGACATCCGCACTCGGGGCTTGTTCGTTTGAACAAAAGACACCGCAAAGTTGCGATGTCTTTAAGTTCCTTATTTACTCTTTTACTTCACCTTATATGTCGTTCTCACCGTGATGCTAGCCACCTTTTCTTTGCTGCTTGTGTTGAACGTTCCGCCCCAACTGTATTCTTCCTCGCTGTTAAGACCTACAATTTGGAACACGCCCATTGATGAAGACACAATTGCGCCAACCTTCGAATCGCTACCCTTCGCGATGGTTTGAGCGCGTTCGTATGCGTTGGCCGATGCTTGGTTAAGCATCTCCATCTTCAAGTCGTTTAGCTTTGTGTAATAGTAGAGCGGTTTCTCGCTACTGAAATCCATTCCGCGATTGTACAGCTCGGAAATGCGTTGGTATACGCTTTCTACGCGTTTGAGGTCGTTCGAACTAACCGTGAAAGTCTGCGAAACGGCGAAACCATTTTCAAGTGTTACGTATTTACGGCTGTCTTCATCCCAAAAGTCTTTCGTACGTTTGCTGATATCCACGCTGCTCATCGTTATTTCCTTTTCGGGAATGCCGTGCGTTTGCAGGTATTGGCGCATCACACGAGCGACCTTTTCAAACTCGGTAAAGGCCGAACTACGTGTAGAGCCCTCGGCATTAACCGAGATTTTCCAGACGATAAGGTCGCTCGTAATTTGTTTTTCGGCCATACCGGTAACGTTGATGTTGGGTTCTCCCTCTCTAAAATTCTTGAAACCTGCGGCTATTAGCCAAGCTCCGATAACAATCACTACTCCGATAATGGAGGTGATAATGATTTTTGTCTTGTCCATACGATATTAAGTTTATTCGTTCATTAGCTCATTAGTTTACCCATTCGTGAGCCTTCGTGAAAGGCTAGGGTGATTACTCTTTTTGCAAAAATAGCGAAAAGAACGATAGGTTGTTAGAAAATTGCCTTGTTTTTTTCCAACAGACGTATATTTTAAATAGTTTTAGGTTTTCTCGTTGGCTTCCTTTCGGTTTAAAATGCTTAACTTTGCAATACACATTATATAATGCCTCACGAAACATGTATTATCTCGAACGACTTTGGATTTGGATTACCCGACTTACCTGTTGCCGCGGTTTCGGCATTCAGTCGCCGTCGGCCTATTCGTTCGTGCGTTACGTGGTTAACGAGCATTATCCCTATTATGCCTACGCCGACTTAGCCGATAGCTTTCCACAATTGGGCAAACGTGAGTGCAAGTTGGGCGAGTTTTATTTCCGTCTGGCCAATTTCGCGCAGGCCAATCAGTGGCTTTGCTGTGGCCCCATACCGTATTGGCTTGCCCCTTATGTGCAGGCGGGCTGCAAAAGAACGGCCGTTGTGGGGCTGGAAGATGCAGACTTACGCGCCATCGCCTCGGCAGAACGGCCCATTGTGGTGCATCTGCTCGACCCTTTGCATGCCGAAGAAGCCTGCCTACGCCTGCTGCCGCTGCTCAACGAGCAGGCCATACTCATGATAGACGGCATCGCCTGTTCGCGTCAGGCCAGGCAATTGTGGAAACAATTGCGCCGCTACACGCGCACGAGCGTAACCTTCGACCTGCATTATTGTGGGCTGGTTTTCTTCGATACCGCACGCCCCAAGCAGCACTATGTTATCAACTTTTAACCTAACGCTCCCTCCCTCTAATATGAAAGTTTACACTAAAACAGGCGACAAGGGCACCACAAGCCTTGTGGGCGGTGCGCGCATAGACAAGTCGCACGCCCGAATTGAGGCGTACGGCACCATTGATGAACTTAATTCTGCCTTGGGCTATCTGCTTGCGCTGTTGCCCGAAGGTTCGCATGTACCCTTGCTCGAAAGTGTTCAGCACGCACTTTTCAACGTCGGTTGCCACCTCGCCACCGACATCGAACCAGGCAACGAAACGGATGTACCTTGTCTCGACCCGTCTTGCGCAGTGCAACTAGAAACGGCCATCGACCAGATGCAAGCAAAATTGCCGCCCCAAACCCACTTTATCTTACCAGGGGGAACGCCTGCGGCAGCCTGGGCACACGTCTGTCGCACCATTTGCAGGCGTGCCGAGCGGCGTGTTGTGGCCCTATCGCACGAGGCGCACGTGTCTTTCTCTGCCTTACAATACCTTAATCGGCTCTCCGATTATCTCTTCGTTTTGGCACGTTTTATCAACCATAATGCCGATTTGTCGGAAAAAACTTGGCAAAACACTTGCAAATAACAATAAAAGTATTATTTTTGCAGCCTAAACCGAAAACATTAACAAGAAAAACTATTAAGATATGTATTGGACATTGGAATTGGCATCTAAACTAGAAGATGCGCCTTGGCCTGCAACCAAGGAAGAACTCATAGACTATGCTATGCGTTCGGGTGCACCTTTGGAGGTGTTGGAGAACTTGCAAGAGATAGAAGACGAAGGCGATGTCTACGAGAGTATCGAAGATATTTGGCCCGATTATCCTACAAAGGAGGACTTTCTCTTCAACGAAGACGAATATTAATCATATTGAAAAGGGGGATGTGTTTGGGTAAAAGCCCAGCACATCCCCCTTTGCTTTGCTTGGTGGACGCGTAATAGGGCTTAGCCCTAGGATGTCGCTACGAAGGTTAAAGCGGCCTAGTAAATGCACAGGGGGCTGGGAGTTCTTAGTGTAACAATGGTTCACTTAGCCACCTAGCCCATAGCTCCCCAATCGTTATGCCGCCCGTTTATCCCTTTCTTAACCTTCCTTTTCATCCACCTTACATCTCACTGCTTATGTTTAAAAAACTTTCGCGGCTCAGTCGCCCTTGGCTTATTTTCCTCGCCATAACTGCTTGGTTGTTAGTTATGGTGCTATCTTTTATCTTGGCTTATAGCTATGCGCGCAGCGTGGCTGCAAACGATGGCGTTGAAATTCCAACGTTATGGCAATTCCTCTTTGGCGATTAGCCAGCATTACTGGCGCAACAAGAAGTCACGACACACTTGTTGCATCGTGATTGAAACGCGTTTAGGGCAGCCTTTACAACGCTTAATCGCCCTTTTTATCTAATCAGTAAGTATCTTGGCGTTTTAGCCTTGTACTCCAAATACTCTTTTCCGTAGGTTTGTGCGCAATAACGCTCTTCTCCAAGGATGGTGAAGTGGGTTGCAATGACGAACGGAACTATCACAATGAGCAGCCAAAGCGAGGCCGAAGCAATACAGGTGCCGAACATTCCTGCGAAAAAGAAGAAGTACATGGGGTTGCGCGACCAGCGATAGATGCCGCTCTTGATTGTTTTCCCTGCTGGGTCGATGCCATAACTATGAAAGGACCAGATGAAGGCGGCAAACGAAAGCGCAAAGATTGTGCTGCCTATAAGAAACCATGCCGTTCCCAATTTGAATGGAACGAAGATTGAAAGCACAAGCAGAACTATTTGAAGAAATGTGCTTACCATAGCCCAAAACTTGTCGCGAGGCGTATACCACGACGTGTCTACCGCGCGCTTTCCCACTTCGCGGAAGAGGGCCATATAAACAAATTGTATCACTACCATGCCAAACGCGGGTATCCAAGCGTTAAGCCAGCCTAGTTTGAGGGTTGTGAAGAATGATAAATCTAACATATTGCTTTGAGTTTATGAGGTTATGAGTTGATGAGTTGGTGAGTTTATGAGTTGACGAGTTAACGAGTTTCAAATTCATGGACTCGCGAATATATGAGTCAACACGATTACCCTTTTTGCAAAGATAAGACAAATTGTTTAACGGCACAATCACCAAAAATAGTGATTTTGTTCGCGCGTTTTATCTGCAACTTGATGCCTTGGCAGCACATGTTTCTTTGCCACGAGCCTGCTTTTGGTAGACATTCATTATTTTAGAAGTCTTCCGAAAAACAGTTGAACGTGGTTCTTGAAATATCTTAGCCCATCAAAGCCCTTTCCAAAATCACGTATGTTGCCGATTATTTTCGTAACTTTGCACCATGCAAACAAAAGAAAAAGAGCTGATATTGCTAAGTTTCGACACCGAAGAGTTTGATGTTCCGCGCGAGCATGGCGTAGACATCAGCTTGGAAGAAGGCATGCGCGTGTCGGTAGAAGGCACAACGCGCATTCTCGATTGTCTGAAATCTAACGGCGTTCGCGCCACTTTCTTCTGCACGGGCAACTTCGCCGAGCAGGCACCGCGCCTTATTCGCCGCATCATGGACGAGGGGCACGAGGTGGCTTGCCACGGAGTGGACCATTGGAAACCTGTTCCCGAAGACGTATGGCGGTCTAAAAACATACTCGAACGTGTGGCGGGCGTGCCCATGCGCGGCTATCGGCAGCCCCGTATGTTTCCCGTGAGCGACGAGGCACTGGCCCAGGCGGGCTATCTGTACAACTCTTCGCTCAATCCCGCCTTTGTTCCTGGCCGTTATATGCACCTCACCACGCCCCGCCGTTGGTTTATGAAGGGCGCGGTAATGCAAATTCCAGCCTCGGTTACACCCCTTTTGCGTTTTCCTTTGTTTTGGTTGTCGTTGCACAATCTGCCCCAATGGCTTTACAACGCCATGGTTAGGCGCGTGTTGCGACACGATGGCTACTTCGTAACCTACTTCCATCCGTGGGAGTTTTACGACCTCAAAGAGCATCCCGAATATAAGATGCCCTACATCATACGTAACCATAGCGGTGTGGATATGGTTAACCGACTAGACCGTTTGGTAAAGATGATGAAACAGCGCGATGCAGAGTTTATAACCTATACCGAGTTTGTTGAACGAAAGAAGGGGGAGAAGAAATGACGCGATTGGCTATTGTTTCGCCTTGTTACAACGAAGAGGCGGTGCTAGATTCCTCGGTGACGCGCCTAACACAGCTGCTCGATACGCTGGTTAGCTTGGGCGATGTGTCGGCCGAGAGCATGATCGTGTTTGTAAACGATGGTAGCACCGATGCCACTTGGCAGCTGATATGTCGCCATCAGCGCGAAAATCACTATGTGCGGGGTATTAATCTGGCCCGAAACGTGGGTCATCAAAGTGCCATCATGGCCGGAATGCTCACCGCTAGGCATTGGGCCGACGTGGTGATAACCATTGATGCCGACCTGCAAGACGACCTCGCGGCCATTCCTCGCATGCTGCAACATTATCGCGAGGGTAGCGACATCGTATATGGCGTTAAGGTTTCGCGCAAGGCCGACCCCGTTTTCAAACGCCTTTCGGCTGTGGCTTTCTACAAGTTGCAGTCTAAAATGGGCGTGAAAAGCGTGTTCAACCATGCCGATTTCAGGCTGATGAGCCGCCGTGCACTGGATATTCTTGCTGGTTATGGCGAACGCAACCTCTACTTGCGCGGACTGATACCCATGATAGGGCTTGAAAGCAGCACAGTAGACGACGTGATAAGCGAGCGCACGGCAGGCACATCGAAGTACACTTTAAAGAAGATGCTGTCGTTGGCACTCGATGGCATCACCTCGTTTTCGGTTCGTCCCATATACCTTATATTATATATAGGCCTCTTTTTCCTTTTCCTCAGTCTTGTGGCGGGCGTATATGTTGTTCATGCCCTCATTGTTCACACGGCCTATCCGGGTTGGGCTTCCATCATGTTAAGCCTTTGGCTCATAGGCGGAGTTATCATGTTGTCTATCGGCGTTGTGGGCGTTTATGTGGGCAAGATATACACCGAAGTGAAGAACAGACCTTTGTTTAACATACGCGAGATAGTTGGCGATGAAGACGACACAAAGGTTTAAAGGTTGGTGGAAAGGCCATCCCGCCTTTCGGGCGCACTTTTGGCGTGTGTTTCGCTTTGGCATTGTGGGCGCGATATGCACGGCCTTGCATTATGGCGTGTATTGTCTTTGCCTGTTGTTTGCCAATGCCAACGTGTCTTACACCGTGGGTTACGTGGTTGGCTTGTTGTGCAACTACGTGCTAACCACCTATTTCACCTTTCAAAGTAAGGCCACTCGCGGCAATGTTGCGGGCTTTGTGGCCAGTCATGTGGTGAACTATCTCATGGAGATTGGTTTGCTCAACCTCTTCCTTTGGCTGAACGTTAGCAAGTGGTTGGCACCAATCGTGGTGATGGCCGTTGCCGTACCCATAAACTTTTTGTTGCTGAATGTGGTGTATAAGAAAAGGAGTAAGGAGTAAGCCTCACCCCCAGCCCCTCTCCAAAGGGCAAGGGTGAGTAATATGTTTTGCCGATTACGAGTGGGAACTTCGCCCCTTCATATTGTGTTAATTGTGGCTTTAAAGGCCTGTGCGAGGTCTAAGTGCATCACGTTATATGAACATTTCGGCAGACCAAAAGGGCTAATCCAAGCCTGTTTCAACCCAAATTGGGCATTCGAGCCGGCATGCTAAGGAACTGTTAAAACGGTAAACATATTTTACAAAACGCACTTTTTGGCCGAACCATTCTAGGAAAAACACCTTGAAAAACCCATATAAAATGCGCCCAAGTGAAAAAAACAGCAGCAAACATTGCGTGCTTTTCCCTCAACTTTTTGCCATTTTACTATGCTTTTGCATTTCTCTTTGAAGAAAATCTGTGCCAGAATTGCATCCGCAACAACAAAAAATGCTGGCCAAAACGCTTGCTTTTGCATTGCATTTAGCATCAAAACGCATTGCATTTAGCACCAAATCGCATTGCAATTTGCACCAAAACGCATTGCAATTTGCACCAAAACGCAAGGCATTTAGCACCAAAGCGCAGACAAAAGATATGGAAATTGGATGTAAGGGGTTGTTTATAAACAAGTTAGCTCTTAAAGGCAAAAAGCGGCTTGGCGGCTTTTGGCAGAGCACTTAGTTGTGCCCTGCACCCCAATAGTATGCTAAAAAGGCCGTGTTTTGTGCTTTGCTTCTCGCAAATAGCTGTAAATCATGTTGTTATAAACTTAAAAAATACGCGCCAAATTTCGCCCCACGCCCAAAGATTTTACGGCGAGGGCACTCACAATGTTAAAGTTTGGTGCAAATATTTTACATTTTTATGGCTATTGTTCCTCACCATTGAATGGTTTTAGCGTTATGCCCAAGTGGGTTTATTATAGTCCGTACCGGTTTTGTTCGATTGTCGGCATGTTGCCAGTCTTATCACTCCCCTTGCCCTTTGGAGAGGGGGCGGAGGGTAGGCTCATAATTCTTCACCATCATTTCCCAGCAAAGTTTCAACCAAACGATAAGGCAAGGCAGGGCTTTGAGTGAGTAGGCTTGGATGTATTCGCGCTTGATGGCGCGCGGATAAAGGTCGGACGACCCCATGCTTGATAGCAAGAACACGAAGACTAGCAGCCAAATGTCGGCCTTACCACGCTGCCAAGGGGCAGCAAAATACCATACGCACACGCCGCTAAGGGCGATGATGTACGAGCTAGACTCGCTCCCCGTACTGAAAAGCACCGTGAAAAGCAACACCGAGGCTAGTAAAGTCATGCGGAAACCCTCGTTGCGCCATTGCTTGATGCGCAGGTAGGGTAGGGCGAAAAGCACAAGGGCGGGAGCTAAAATCAGTAAGTCGCTGTATTGGGGGTTGCCCAACACGCGCCTAACCATGCCCAATGCCGAGATGTTTTGCGCCTCGGATGCCAAGTTTTCGCCGTTTTTCTCAACCAAACAGACAAACCACTCGTGGTATTGGCTCACTACGTAAGCTGGACTACTGATAATCATCGGTGCAACGAACAACACAACACCCCAAAACAACAACGATAATACGAACTTGCCCTTATGCCTGGAGAAGAAGAAAAACGCCAAACCAACGATGCCATAGAGTTTAACGAAGGTGCCAAGCATGATGAGGAAGGCCGCCCAAAAGTCGCGTTCTTTCTCAATTAAGGCGTAACTGGCGATGATGATGGCTGCAATGGCGATGTTGAACTGCTGCATGAAGAGCGACGTGAGCAGTGTTTCGGAACAGAACCAAAGCACGAACATCTGCTGCCAGCTGCTAAACGTGCTCCGCGTTATGGCGAAATAGAGGGTTAGCGATAGGGCGATGCACCAAAACACAAGCCCTAGGGGTATGGGCATCAGCGCGAAAGGGGCTATTACGAGCGAAAAGAATGGGCCGTAGTGGTTTACGTCGTAATATTCTAGCGGATATTCTGCGTAGAGCGATGTGCATTGCAATGTGTGCCAAAACACACCGCGGAAGATGCGGAAATTATTGTCGGTGCGGTTGTATTTCAACACGGCGGCAATAACCGATAACGCAATCCATAACCAAAGAATTGTGCGGCGGTCGTGAAAGAAGGGTTTAGCCAAAAACGCCTTAGCTTTTGTAGTGAAGTTGGATGACATGTTTTTGAGTTTCTGAGCTTTTGAGTTTATAAGTTTCTGAGTTGTTGTTTGAGGTGGTGAGTATTTGAGTTGATGTTTGAGTTTATGAGTTGGTGAGTTTATGAGTTTGTGAGTTGTTGTTTGAGTTTATGAGTTGGTGAGTTTATGAGTTTGTGAGTTGATGTTTGAGTTTCTGAGTTTTTGAGCTGGTAAGTTTTTGAGTTTGTGGGGTGGTGAGTTTATGAGTTGGTGAGTTGTTGTTTGAGTTGGCGAGCTTGTAAGTTTATGATTTATTGAGTTTCTTAGCTTACAAACCTTTTATCTGAACTTTTTACGCTATTTCAAATTGCAGAGTTGAGGACTCAAAAACTCAAAAACTCACCAACTTATAAACTCAAAATCTTACCACCTCATAAACACAAGAACTTACCAACTCAAGAACTTACCAACTCAAGAACATACCATTCGCCACACGGTTGCGATGAGCGTAGTCATTACAACACCTAGGGCTAAGGGCAGCAAAGTGGCCACGGTAGTCCATTTGGCACTCTTCGTTTCCTTATAGATAGTGTAGATGGTGGTTGAACATGGGTGATGCAATAGGCAGAACACCATGAGGCAAACGGCTGTTAGCACGTTCCATCCTCCCATTAGCAGTATTTGTTTGGTTTGTTGTTCGGTGCCTTCCATCAGCACGCCGGCTGCGCCCATGTCGCTTTGTCCCAACACAAGCATCGTCAGCATCATTATCGTTGGGATAACAATCTCGTTGGCGGGAATGGCCAACACGTATGCCAGAAGTATAACACCATTCAGTCCCATAAGCCATCCGGGCTTGTCGAGTAGCGATATAAGATGCTGGGCAATGGTGGCATCGGCCACGTGGATGTTGCAACAAAGCCATATCAATGCGCCTGCCGGGGCGGCAAACACAAGGGCACGCCACAACACAATCAGTGTGCGGTCGATGATAGAGGTGTAAAGCGTTTGCCAAAACTGGGGCGGACGATAGGGCGGAAGTTCGAGATGGAAGGTGGAAACCTCGCCGCGAAGGATGGTTCGCGACAGCAGCCACGAACTGCCGAACATGAAACCAACGCCCATAAGCACCACCGTCATCACCGCTACCAGCGAAACCATGCTGCTATATCGTGCAGGAACGGCTGCGCCGATAAACAGCGTGGCCAGTAATATCTGTGTGGGCCAGCGGCCATTGCATAGCGAAAAGTTGTTGGTGATGATGGCAATGAGCCGTTCGCGTTGGCTGTCGATGATGCGTGTAGACACTACGCCGGCCGCATTGCAGCCAAAACCCATGCTCATGGTTAGGGCCTGCTTGCCGTGTGCCCCCGAACGGCGAAACAATTCGTCGAGGTTGAAAGCTACACGAGGCAGATAGCCGAAATCTTCGAGCAGGGTGAAGAGGGGGAAGAAAATGGCCATAGGCGGCAACATCACCGATACCACCCACGCTGTGGCAAGGTAAACGCCGTCTGCAAGCAAACCCGTGAGCCACCAAGGGGCGTGCATGGACACGAAAGCATCGTGTATGGCTGGGTGCATGATGCCCACCAACAGTTGGTTGAGCCAGTCGGACGGGTAGTTGGAACCGATGATGGTGAGCCAAAACACGCCACACAGCAAGGCCAACATGATGGGGAACCCCCAGATGCGGTGGGTTAGTATGCGGTCGAGTTTAACGTCTAGCGGCAGCCGTCCGCGTTGGTTGCCCTGCGTAACCACCTCGCTGCAAATCTGTCCCGCTTGTGTGTAGATGTCTTCCACCCACAGGTCGTGGAAGTTACTGCCAATTTCGAGCAGCAATTTTTCGGCAAGGGCGTTCAGTTCGGGGGTTCCGAAACGCTCTTTCACGCTTGTGTCGCCCTCGATTAGCCTGAAAGCAATCCACTCGGCGTTGGAAATGTCGGGGTGTGTCTCGGCTATTTTGCGCGCCAACTCCTTGACATGCTGCGCGGCATGTGGCGGAAGGTTGGTAGAGCGGTGGGGGCGGCACTTGTATTCGCCCTCTGCCACTTGGCGCATACGCTCCAAAAGCTGGTCGATACCTTGCCCCGAACGAGCCGAGGCTCCCACAACGGGGATGCCCAGGCGGCGCGAAAGGGCGTTAAGGTCTATGGTTATCTTGTTTCGTTTGGCCTCGTCGAGCAGGTTAACGCACAGCACGGCCTTGTCGGTAATCTGCAACACCTGCAAAATCAGGTTCATGTTGCGTTCCAGTCGGGTGGCATCTGCCACCATCACCGTAACGTCGGGCTGTCCGAAGAGGATGAAGTCGCGAGCAATTTCCTCGTCTTCCGAAGTCGACGAGAGCGAGTAAGTGCCGGGAAGGTCAACGATGCGATAGCCTTCACCTTGGTAAGCGAAGTAGCCTTCGGCCTTTCCCACAGTCTTTCCAGGCCAGTTTCCGGTGTGCTGTTTCAGTCCTGTAAGGGCGTTAAACACCGTGCTCTTGCCCGTATTGGGGTTTCCGGCCAATGCCACAACGTAGCGTTCGCCGCCCGCTTGCGCACCGCGCCGTTGCAAACTGTGCATCGCTGCCTTGGGGCAAACGTCACAGGGAGATGTATTTTGTTTGTTGGGCATAATCGTTATTGCAATTTTGGCTTGGCGTTATCTATTGTTATAGACATTGCCTTAGTGGTAGCCATCTGCAAAGTTACCATTTTTATGGCAATTAGCGCGCAGCTTTGCTCCCCAGTTTTGTTGCTTTACCTAGCTATGGTGATTGAATGCAGTGTGTTTTTTTTCGTTCTTGTAGCAGATAATTCGTTTATGTCTGTAATTTGATTGGGGTTGAGAAATGTGTTATTGATATAGCGCAACACCATCTACATGTGGCTTGCATGCTGATGATTTGGCTTGTTTCACGCGTATAAAAGTGGGCGTTTTTTCCTTGTTGATCAATTCTTTGGTCTTTGGGTAAGCAGTGAAATATATTATTTGTGTAAAGTTTTGCTATTTGTTTCTTTTTACATAACTTTGCGCTATGCACTGCATTGGGTAATGATTGTGGTGCGTGAAAGAACAGAAGTCAAACTAAATGTATGGAAAGATGAAGAAAAGCGGTAAGATTATCTTTGTGGCGTTAGGCATATTACTTGTTTTGGGTACGGGTGTTCTCACTTATCTGAACCACATTCCCAAAGCAGAGGCGTTTGGATATGAAAGCCTAGTGTTGTGTGTGACGACCTTTCTTTTTTACAGACCCTTTACTAAGCGGGGTGAGTTAGAGGCTATTTTATTGAATTTCGTCATTATGTTGGGTGTTACTGCGGTTGTTACTGTACCCGAATGGACGTTCAACAACATCATTACGGCTTGGGGATGGAGTGCAATTGGATTTCTTGTTGTCTGTGCCATCAGCTTTATTGCGCGCAAAACCAAGCTGATGGATGTGGAAAATGCGTCTGCGGAACATAATCAATGTCCCAGCACGTAGGGTATTGTGTTTCTGGGCATAGCTCAAACTAACTTGATTGCGCTAACAATCCGATTGTTTTAGCACTTGATTTTCGCTATGAGGTAATGGCGGAACGATAGTGTTTTGTACAATATTAGATGTGCCTCTGCACATAAATTGATGGGGATAGCCGTCTGGCTAAACAGGTTGAATTGGCCAGACAGCACCAATTAATCCTTCTATCTCAACATTGTCCCAAGCTACACGTTAGGCCAAACACGGCTTAACGCTTTTGTTCAGTTAATAAATAGGTAAGCTAACCTGTTGGCAAGTAGTGAAACTGCCTGTTAACAAGTAAAGCTGTTAACTGGCAAACAAGGCTTGAAAACCATTTCATCTTACAAAAAACGCTAGCTTTCGGCCGCATGATGACGACCGAAAACCAGCGTTGATAAGTCTTATTTGCTCGCCTGCCGCCTTTGTCTAGCTGCTTAGACAATTACGTTTCTTCGGTAGAGAACATCCAGCAAAAGGAGGATTCTGCTTAGAAGAAGTAGGCTACGCCCAATTGCCAAGCGTTGCTTCGGCCGTCGTATTTCTTAACAGCGTCACCAACAGCATCCTTTGAAATCTCCACTTCACCCGTCTTTCCAACGGCAATGTTATAGCTTAGGGTGGCTTGGAGATGGTCTGCCAAGGTGCAACCTATGCCTAAGTTGATGCTGAAGTTAGACGATTTGAGTGTCCAATCGGCCACTTCGGGAATGATTTCCTTTTCTTTCTTACCCAGGTTGAATGCTACCTGCGGACCGGCAAAGAGGAAAATGTTGGCCGTTTCGCCCAAGCCGAACGAGTAACGTGCATTGATGGGAATGGCCAACTGCTCGCGAGAAACAACGGAACTCAGCGTGCCGCTTTCATCTTTCATCTTAGATTCACGCTTTTCGTATAGCGCGGAGATGTCCATGCCCAGGCCAACGATGGGCAGCGTGAACTTAACCGTTGGGCCAATAAAGAAACCTAAGCGGTTGTCGGTTTTCCAAACGTCGTCGTTTACCGAAACTTCGGAGGTGTTGATACCACCTTTTAAACCTAACTTCGTTTGTGCACTGGCATTTGCTGATAAGGTCAATGCTGCGGCAAGCACAGCCATCTTCATCATCTTTTTCATACAATAATAGTTTTAAATTAAACAAAGTGCGCACTTGTAACGCGCAGGGCGCGCCAAATACGCGTGAATATTAGGATTAGTGTCTTTCTCTTCTTACCGACATGCGTGGTGATGCGCTGCCCTGACTGCTGCGTGCAGCCTTCTCTTTCTTGGGTGCGGGTGCCACTGTTGCACGGCGGTTGGCGCGCGGGGCTTTCACTCCGCGACTGTTTTTCGTGGTTTGTGCCAGGCTGTCGGCTTGTTGTGGTGCCTTCACACCCCACATGCCTTTCTCGAAAGCGGCTATCTCCGCCTCGATACGCTTTTGTTCTTGTGCCATAGCCGAGTCGCTTTTGCAGTATTGTGCAAGCGTAAGGCCCAGCATGTTGTTGGTTTTATATATCTTGCCGCGATATTTGTTCATCGTGAAATAGTCGGCTAAGCTCATGGTTGCGGCGTTGTTCAGGTTGCTCGTCATCACCGTTTGCTTGGCCAAGAAAGGTGCAAGGTCGTCGTACTTCACCCAAAACAAGGGGTAGGTTGTGGCGTCGCCGAAGTCGTCTTGTCGTTTCATGATGGGACAAAGGGCCAGAACCTTGGTGTGGAACGTGGCCGTTGCCTGGTCGTAATAGGCGCTTTCCTTGATGTAATATGACGTAACTTCGCGCGAAGGAATGTCACTATTGTCGATGCGCACACGTCCGTCAACCCGCTCGTAGAAAATGTGATAGTTGTCTAGCAATGCCAATGGCTTTATGCGAGCCGAGTCTTCAAAGCTCTCGTTGCCGTCTAACCGATACTCGTATGCCTTTACTTGTCCGCGCATCACCAGCTTAAAGAGATAGGTGAAGAGGTTCATGCGGCCGTCGATGGGCTCAACGGGGTAGTAAAGTCCTGCGTTGGCATCTTCGGTCAGGTTCAGTTCGCGGTATATGTCGCGCCTCCAAACAACGTCCTCGTCCATCTTGCTTTGGGTTGGAAAGGATATGCGCGCCCTCAGGCTCACGTTATCGGCGTTGCCTGTGGCGGTGTTGTGTTGGTTGTTTCGGCGTGCGGCAGGTTGTGCGAAAGCCACTTGCAGGGCGCACGACATCAAAAGTATGAATGCTAATCTTATCATCTGTTGTTGAATTGGGTTGGATGTTGGGGTGC
This sequence comes from Prevotella sp. HMSC073D09, assembly GCF_001814145.1. Lineage (NCBI taxonomy): Bacteria > Pseudomonadati > Bacteroidota > Bacteroidia > Bacteroidales > Prevotellaceae > Prevotella > Prevotella sp. HMSC073D09. Next base: position 14,048 of record NZ_KV815122.1, read on the forward strand.
AACTGTTGCCTAATGGCCTATGCTTGATGCCTTATTGGGTTGCGGTTTTGCCGGCTTTGCACCCCGCATTGTTACCTTACGATTACCTCCATTGCCTGCGGTAGCTTGCGCGTTATGCCATCGGGACCTACGGCCGACACGTTGCTGATGTAGAAACGCTTGCTACGCGACAGCTTACGGAAGGCATCGCGCTGGCGTTCGGAGAACTGACTGCCTGCCGAAGACATGGGAACGGCATTGCCCATGTTGTCGAAGAACACCGTCTCGAAACTCAAAACGCGGAAACGGATGTCGAGAATGCCGTCGTCGATGGCGGCATGTATGCCCTCGGCACCCATCAGTGCGCCCTTGCTTAGGCCGCCGCCTTTAAAGCGGTCGGTGCCAACGGCGATGTAGGCAGTGGGGTCGGGCAGCTTACGAACATGGAAAACGGCTTGTCCCAAGGAACGAACCTTACCCTTATCGTTGGCTGTTATGTTGAAGGTTACGTCGCGCCCAACGGCCGAAGGCACGGCCACATAATGCCCGTTGCCCTTGTTGGTGAGCGTTCCGCCCGTCATGGTCATGCTGATGGCGTTCTGCGGGATGCCCGAAACGCTAACGCTCATGGGGTTTGTATAGCCTGCATAGAGCACGTTCATCAAGTCGGCGGCCACCGTTGCGGCTGTTGGCATGGCCACAACCTCGTACTTTTGCAGGAAGTTTCGGCGCAGAACCTCGCCCGAACCGTTACGCATGGTGATGTATCCGCCAAACGAATGTTGGCCTACACCGCCTGCGGCGAACGAGTATTTGCCGCCCCGAAGGTTCACACGCGCACCGTTTATATATATGTCGGGCTGCTGTGTGGTGTCTACCGCCGCCATAACGATGCTCGCCGAGAACGTTTCGCCGGGGTAGAGCGTGGTCTTTTCGGGTATCACAAACGCATCTAGCTTGTTCACCCTAATATCTTTCATGTCGATGTTGGCCACTAGTGTGTGCAACACTTCGCCCTCGGCATAGCGTATGTCGCTCTGTAACTTCGACAAAAGGGTCACTGCGGCCGACACGGGCATGCTCTCGAACATGTATTCTTGCCAGTTCTTGCCCATCGAACGCTTGCCTTTGGGTATCTCGGTAGAGAGGTTTTGGGCGATGATTTCGCGTTGTGTGGGGTCGTTAACCATCTTTAAGATGTAGTTTCGGTAGGCGTTGATGCCCTCGTAAAGCTTACGTCCCTTGCCTTCAATCGGAGCTAGCATCACATGGCTAGCCGCTTCGAGGTTTTCTTTGTTCACAATGTCGCGTACATCGGCGTCGCTTCCATCGGCCTCGCGAACGATTGCTACCTTAAGCTTTTCAACGAAATTGAATAGCGAGTCGCTGGCTCGCTTTACCCCTTCGGCTTTGTCGAACCACGCCTTTACTTTCTCCGGGTTCGACTTTAATTGGCTGGCGAACACGTCGTATAGTGCCTCGTTCTGCTTGGTGGAACCAGATATGGTGCGTTTTAGGCTATCCTCAACCACCGAAAAGCCTTCGAGCACTTCGGTAGAAACATTGAGAGCCAGCATCGCCATGAGTACCACATAAAGCAGGTTAATCATCTTTTGGCGTGGAGATATGGGCCTTTTCTTTATTGCCATCTGCCGCGTTGTTATGGGTTTTGCATCTTCATGTTCACCGTCATGGCCTCAATCATGCGGGCATAGATGGCGTTTAGCTGCTCAATCTGTTGGGCCATGCGTCGGCTTTGGTCATTAATCTGGTCGATTGTGCCGATTTGCTGACTTGCTCCTTTGAGCTGCATCTCGTAAACCTTGGTGATACCTGTGAGCGTTCGGTTGAGGTTTTCCATCTCTTCGCTGTCTCGTGTGAGGCGTGCGCTTTGCTGACTAACCTTTTCCAACGTCTCGGTAAGTTTGTTTAGCTCGTCGATATAACGGCTCGTAGCCTCTACCACTTCGATGTCGGCCAGCAAGGACGAGCCTTGAGCGGTGCTTGCAGCAGGCGGCGTGTGGGCGTTGGCGTTGGCATGAGCCGCAGAAACCGCACCTGTGGGCGTGGATGCGTTGGCCGAAACAACCACTGTGGGCTGCTGAACGCCGGCAACAGACTGCCTAACGGCTGCTGCTTGCTGCTGCTGAATGGCGGCGACGGGCGGTTGTTGAACCGCGGCCACACGTATTTTTGTGGGCTGTTCGGCACTGATGTCCGTGCCTTCAAGATGCTCTTTTGTTACGTGCGAGGGCAAGTCCATGCCGTCGGCCGTCTTGTCGAAAGGCCGGTCGAAGGCCGAAAGAAAGAACACCACTACCTCTGTTCCCATGCCGAAGAAGAGCATGAGGTTGGCACCGGGCAAGTGTGTAAGCTTGAAGAGTGTACCAAGGATAACGATAGATGCGCCCCAACTGTATGCGTAGTTGAGGAAAGTTTGTCCGGGAACGCTATCCATCCACTTTTGCAGACGATAGACGAGGTTGTATTTACTGTACGATGTCATTTGCTTTTTTGCTTTTGAGGTTTGCCCGTGGACGTTGTTGCCAGGCTTCTAACACAGCGAAAACCGATGTATGCGCGCGGTTGGTTTTGGTATTCCCAGCTACGCCACGCACTGCGGATGTACGATTCGGGGTCTTTCCACGACCCACCCCTCACGCTTTTCTTCTTCAGTCGGTAGGGATCTTCCTTAGCCGCCTTGTAATCCAGCTGCGGGTTGAGGTCGTTCATGGCGTCAACGCCGGCCTCGGTGTATATGGTGCTGGTCCATTCGGCCACGTTTCCGGCCATGTCGTACAGGCCATTGCTGTTGCTTGGATAGGCACCAACACGACTCGTTATGAGGTTTCCGTCTTGCGTATAGTCGCCGCGGTCGGGCTTAAAGTTAGCGTAGAAACAGCCTTGTCCGTTCTTTACGTTGGGATTTTCCCAAGGAAACTCGGCTCCGCTTTTGCCGCGGGCTGCATATTCCCACTCGGCCTCTGTGGGTAATCGGTAGCGTTGCACGAAACGAGCCACCGCTCCCAGGCCTTTAAGCAGATAATCGGTGCGCCATGCACAGAAGGCGTTGGCTTGCTCCCACGTTACGCCCACTACGGGATAGTCGTTGTAGGCAGGGTTGCTGAAGTAGTTGCGAAGATACACTTCGTTGTCCGAGTTGGTAAAGTCGTTCACCCAGCAAGTAGTGTCGGGATACACGTTTACTATATAGGTGTTGAGGAAATCCCACGGCCCACTAAGCTGTCTGTTGATGGTTTCGCTCACGATATTCCCGTTGTCGTCCACGTATGCCGTGTCTTTCGATATCATCACTTCTTCGTTCGGGTCGACGGTACGGTCGGTATTGAGGTTGCGCTCTTGTGGCAGGATGCGGTTTTTGCGCAGTGCGGCCGTTGTATAGTCGTAAATCTCGTAGCGATAATTCAGCTGTCGGTAGTCGAGAAGTTTCTCTCCCGTAACGGGATTGGTTACATACAAGCTCTCGATGGCGCGCTGTTCGTCTTCGTTAGGCTTGCGTGGTAGCGGCTTTTTCCAGTTCACCTGCGGCCGAATGGCGTTTCCGTCCTTGTCTTCGGTAATCATATAGGACTCGTCGCCGCCGTAAGCAGGGTCGGCCAAGCGTGTGCGCAGGATGCTGTCGCGCACCCAATTCACAAACTGTTTGTACTTCGAGTTGGTCACTTCAGTTTCATCCATCCAGAATCCATCCACCGAAATGTCTTTCACAGGCGTGTTCTTGCCCCAAAGACTGTCGCCTTTCTCGATGCCCATCTTAAGGTATCCACGGCCCACACGGGTCATTCCGTAGGGCGTTGGCTCAGCGAAGTTCTTGCTCGAACCCACACCAACCACTTCACCACCACGTCCCGAGGCGGAAATACCTTTGCCGCCGAAACATCCTGAAAGCATCAGCGACAGGCCAAAGGCGCACAGCGCCAACACGAATTGCCTTTTTCTCTTCATCATCTGTTTTATCCAATCAACACGAGCCGCACTCCCCAGTATGCCATCTAGCGGCAAACCGCCCGTTGCCCAAGGCCTTTGCGTTGGGGTGCGCCCTACAATAGTCTTACGCTTTTATGTTTATTCTTTCCTTTTTTAATGAAATTCAGTTCCTGCTCGTAGCCCACGAACAGCTCGTGACTGCCGTTTCCCGGCTTGATGGCCGAGGTGTACATCTCGTAACTATACCCCAACACGATGCCGTGAAAGCGACCGCCAACCATGCCCGTTACCGAAATGGTGGGCGCATAGCTCACGCCTGCGTACAACAAGCGTTTCTCGTTGGTGTATTCCACGCGTGTGGAGATGTCGGCACGATAGCCTGTGCCGTCTGTTCGCACCAAAGCCGAGGGTTTTATCTTAACAAACGGATTGCGTAACGAAATATTGCATCCGCTCGTTAGATAATATGTGGGGGCAACGTGCAGCTCGTGGCGTTCGCCTAGTTCAACGGTTGGCGAATTAAGGTGTTGTGCCGATAGTCCCACATACCATGTTCGGGCCATGTAATAGAGGCCAACGCCCAGGTCGACGGCGTTTCCTGTCTCTTCGCTTGTGGGTAAGGCGTGGTCGTTTGCATCGGCCGGGTCTAGTCGTGTGCCGTCTATGTTCTCCAACAGCAACGCCCCTTGCAGTCCCAATCCCAATGTTGCGCTGCCCAGTTTCAGCTTATAGACATATTGTAGGGCAATGCGTTGGTGTTTGAAAACGCCTATTTGGTCGTTCATTAGCTGCACGCCTGCGCCGTGGTTCATGCCTGCGAACACGAAAGGCATGTCTACCGCGAGCACCATTGTTCGCGGATTGTTCTCAAAACCCGCCATACTCATGGCGTAAGCCCCCGTTATGTTAAGCTTCGGCTGCTTGCCCACGGCGGCAGGATTGAACGTGGGTTCGAGGTCGAAGTAATGCGAAAAGGTCGCATCGTATTGGGCTCTGGCCTCCGAAAAGCCCAGAACCAGCCACAGCGTAATGATGGTTAAACGTTTCAACACGTAGTGTATAACGCGCGGCAGGCGGATATATTGTGCGTGGCGGGTGAATTTTTGAATCTTTTGCTATTGAATGTTAAATATGTAATTTGTAAGAAAAATTTTCACTTAATTACTTGCGCATGTCGCTTTAATAATCTATTTTTGCGGAAAATGTAAGACGTGAAATTATGAGAAGCTTACATCTCTTTTCTAAAGAAGCATCGTTCATGGCACGCATTCTACCAATTCGCGGTGTTTGACTGCTTGGTTGGCTCATTTTGAATTCCAACCAACTCCTTATTTTTGTTACCACATTTTTGGTTTAGGTGAAAAAATCACAGAGCAATCATTTGTTTACTGAGAACAAAGCAACCTCTACTTTAATTTAGAAATTACCACATGCCTAATAAATTGCATGTGTAAAATTTCATTAGATCACACTCAACAAATTAACAAAAACACATTCCCTATGAGAAATCTTACTATTTTACTAATGCTATTGCTTTTGTGTACATGCAGCAAAATGCAAGGGCAATATATACAAAGCTATAACTACACTTATACTTATAATGCACAAGGCAGTTGCACTTCCCGTGTTCACGTTAGTTCCCACTCCAATAATGGCGACATAAAATACCCCAAACTATCAGAGGTAGAAGTTTCACCAGTCCCTAATTTTGACACTCAGATTACATTGTGGGTAAGAGGAATGCCTAAGGGGCAATATGCATCATACCTCATGACTAATTTGGGCGGGCAGGTTATCTTTAAAGGACGGACAGGAAATGGAAGTCTTACCTTAGCAACTGGTACATTGCCAAGGGGGCTCTATATACTAAATGTAAATGGTGCAAGAATAACGAAATCTTATAAGTTATCTAAAGGGATGTTTAACAAGCCAAGTAATTGATACTTTCAAGTAACTCCCACACTTGTAAAAGATTTATTCCGTTCAAAGAAATATCGAATGAGGAATATAACTTGTTGCATACTCAAAGCTGGGAGCATCTTGAACTAGAGGACTCAAACGCTGTCTTTTTGAACTTAGAAATAGCTCCATTGAATTGATTTTGCATGCAGACAATGCATATTACTGCTTATTCCCACACGGGAAGGAAACATTGCTTGTTGAGGTTACATGTATAGGCTTTGCCATTCATGGGTTCACTATGTAAGTGACATCCAAATTTGTTTCTTTTCAAAATAACGCTTTATGTAACCCCTTTAAGATAACAGAAACAATGACGTTATTGCTATCTGTGTAAATTACACACCCACTTCAGAATGACAAGTGAAACGTTTGATGCAACAATCTAGATTGTGTTGCTACAATCTTGCAGGAGGTTACTCCCAAAAAACGAGATTTGAAAAGAACGCATTCACTTGAACGCAGAAATAAAGAAGTATACCTAAACTTTAAATGTATGAGAACGTATTTACTCACGCTACTATGCTTGTTAGTGGCAACAAAAGGTTTCACACAGGAACGCCTTTATACAGAAAAAGAACATGGAGGTATCGAAAATGGTGTCTTCGGCAAAATAAATGATGAGATAAATGTCTCTCCCACGGGCCAATTATCGTACGAAATACCTATACCTACCATCCCAGGAACGGCTGGAATGAAGCCAAATTTATCAATAAGTTATAATAGTTCCACGAAAAACGGTTTAGCAGGATATGGTTTTGACCTTACGGGACTATCCATCATAAGCCGTGTTCCTTCTGATAGATTCCATGATGGAACTTCGACGGTAATAGGCTTTTCACGAAGCGACCATTTTGCATTAGACGGACAGAGGCTATTCAATTGCTCTTACTCTACAGAAACAACAAATGAATATCGAACAGAGAACAACTCTTTTGCAAGAATTATAGCAAAAGGAAAGAGTATAAATCCCGACTCATTTATTGTATATACAAAGTCAGGGCTGATTTATGAGTATGTTCCAGTGGCAATAGCCCTAGGCAAGACAAAAACAGATTTCACCCTGTTTTGGCTAGTATCTAAAGTGACAGACACAAAGGGGAATTATTTTACTGTCACGTACCGAGGCGAAGCTGAAACCAATGATTTTTATCCGCACAGAGTTGAATATACTGGAAATGCAGCTGCTGGCCTTACCCCTTATGCTTCTATTAACTTTTCATACAGAGACAATTTTTATTCTCCCGTGACCTATATTACAGGAGTAAAGGTTCAAAGAAGCCAGCTCCTTTCGTCTGTCTCCCTATCTATGCAAGGGCAAACAGTAAGAACTTTTAGTCTCGATTATCAGGTTGTAAATCGTAAGTATCAGCTTTCTAAGATTACGGAAAGTGGTGTGGGACGTGAAAACAAGAATCCTACACAACTGACATGGAACAACCTTAACGATTTCAACGTAAAGAATTACGACTATTCCAAAACAAGCTTTATCCATAAAGCCACCTTGGCCATAGGTGATTTTAACGGTGATGGATTAGCAGATTTTATTGCCACACCAGAGAATAACGATGCAGGTTGGAAAGGTTGGAAACTTTTCATCAGCCACGGAACTTCTTTTGAACTTGCTGCAAGTGGAACTTGGAATTGGAACGACGATGATCTTGAGCAAGTGGTTTGCGGAGATTTTAATGGTGATGGTTATACGGATGTGGTTGCAAAGAGATGTGTTTCTGGAACATGGCATAATTGTGATTTGTACACTACTTCCGTGGATGCCAACAAAAAGGTTCATTTAAATTTCTCCAAATGTTTTATCTCACTTCAAAGCAATTACACCATTCAAACAGTCGAACTAAATGGTGATGGGGCAGCTGACCTATTCGCTTGGCTTTCTGACTCGCGGGAATGCAAACTAATATATTCAGTAGAGGGCGAGTACGGCATAAAACCTCTTGATTATACTGCCACTCGTTATTGTTCTGCTAATTGGGATCGAGTGGAGTTCGGAGATTTCAATGGCGATGGACTAACAGATGCCATGAACCTTAACGAGTACGGAAACAGCATCATGTACAGTGATGGTGCGGGAACGATGACTAAAGAGGATTGGACATCATGGCCCGACAAAAGGCATTATATGGAGTTAGGTGACTTTAATGGTGACGGTAAAACAGACATGCTCCTTACGGGATGGACGGCTAACCCTAACAGTGGGGGCTGGAATGATTGGTGTATAAATTACTCAAAGGGAGACGGAACTTTTACGAGAGAGTATTACGAAAAACCTTTCGATGCTCGCTCAAAGCATCTTTTCATTGCTGACCTAAATGGAGATGGTTTCGACGACATGCAAGCCGTAGACAACACATCCTCAGGCTATAATATGACACGGCCCCAAGTTTATCTTAATGATGGTAAGGGAAACTTTTACCAGCAGATCAAGGGGGAGGCAGTATATGCTACTGATAAATGGCACTTCTACGTAGGAGACTTTAATGGTGATGGTAAAGCTGATTTTGTTTGTACATCCGATTGGAACAAGAGCTGGTGGGATGGTTATCAACTTTATTTGATGCCATCTACTAAGAATTGTCTTCTCACAGGAATTAAAGATGGACTAGGAAACACCACAAATATCGAATATAAATACTTAACTGATGACACCGTTTTTAAAAGGGGTGAAACAAACCGTTATCCCCTTGTTTCTATAGGCTCGTCATGGCCTGTTGTTGCATCAGTTTCGACACCAAACGGAATTGGCGGAACAAACGTTACTTCCTACAGATATGAAGATGCGCTTTTCCATAAAAATGGACGTGGGTTGTTGGGCTTTGCAAAGTGTTATGTAAAAGACGAAGCAACAAATACACTGACAACTACGGATTATGCTGTCGACAAGCGAGCGTATGTAATTGCACCAAGTCATAGCCAAACAACGATTAACAACAAGGTGATTGACGAAAGCGACTATACCTATACGTTTAAAGCAGACTACTCTTATTCAATTTATTTTAATCACATATACACCTATATGCCAGAAATGGTTCACCAAAGGAGCTATGAATTTAATACAGGTGAATTGATAAAGGATGTAAAGACTAATTATGAGTACGATAATTTTGGGAACACCACAAAGACAATTATTAAAGATGGAGACGTAGAAACAATCACAACCAACACGTTCACCAACAATACGGATAAATGGTTCTTGGGTAGGCTTATGGAAAGTATCGTTTCCAAATCTTATGAAGGCAATACGATAACGCGGAAGTCTGCTTTCGAATACGATCAAAGTTCAGGATTACTGTCTGCGGAGGTCTTTGCACCAGACAACGCTAACCTAGGCTACCGTAAGACCTATGTCCACGACAACTTTGGAAACATCATTAAAAGTGTTGTGTCGCCGCTTGCTCATAATTCCATCGAAAGGGTTACTCAAACCATTTTCGACACCAAAGGAAGAAACATAATCCGCTCAATCAACAGTCTAGGCTTTACCGAAACTTCAACATTTAATGAGGCAACAGGGCTTGTTACAACTTCTACGGATAAGAATAACATTACCTCTAATTACACTTATGATGCGTTTGGCAATCTTGTCACGGCATCCAACCCCATATCAAAGGCGTTAAAAACAATAGGATGGAGTTCCAAAATGCCTGACGCTCCAACAAATGCTTTGTATTTTGAATGGAGCAAAGTTACAGGACAGCCTGCTGTCATCGAGTTTTACGATTGCCTAGGTCGCTTGTTGAGAAAGGTTACAGAGTCGATTAATGGGAAGAAGGTCTGCATAGATCATACTTATAATAAACGGGGACTTATAGAGAAAAGTTCCGAACCATACTATATTGGCGATCAACCATTATGGAATTGGAACGAATATGATGATGCTGGTAGAACAACGACACAGATTGCCTCTGATGGAAGTCGTTATACATTTCAGTATGCAGGGCTTAAAACCACGGTGTCAGATCCTCTCGGCCATGCCAGTACAAAGGTTAGTAACCTTAATGGCCTACTAGTGGAAAGCATTGACAATGCAGGGACAAGCATCACTTACAAATACAATCCTGACGGAAAGTGTATCGAAACAAAAGGGCCAAGAACAACCATTAGCTGCGCTTATGATATGGTGGGTAATCGAGTAGGCCTAAACGACCCGGATTTAGGATTTTCAGAAGATACCTATAATGCATTCGGGGAACTTGTTGCACACAGAGATGCGCACGGAGAAACTAGATATGTATATGACGCAGGCGGACGCATAAAAGAAGAACTCCGACCGGATGTAGAGGTCTTTACTAGATATGATAACGGTTGGAAAGGCGCAATAGATGTGGCTTTTTCAGAAGGTCCTCCTAAGTCTCATAACTTATATTCCTATGATAGTTATGGCAGGGTTGTTAAAAAACAGACATTAATTGATGACAAAGAATACGATATTGTCTATACTTATAACTCAGCAAACCAAGTTGAAACGATAAAATATCCTTCAGGACTCAAAATCAAATACGAATATGATGCGTGCGGGATACAAACCTCGGTTGTGAATGCCGATAACCAAAAGGTGTATTGGAAACTACTAAGCCTAGATGCAAGAGGACAAATAGAAAAAGAAGAATACGGAAACGGCCTTGTTACAACAACTACCCATGACCCCAGGAAGGGAACCATTGCCAGTATTCTAACCCCAGGGGTACAAAATTGGGGCTATAAGTTTGACCCCGTAGGTAATCTCATCGCACGCCACGACTTAAAAAGAAACCTCGAAGAGGTCTTCACCTACGATGACATGTATCGTCTCACCACTGTTAGCAAAAATGGACAGGTAAAACAGTCCATGACTTATGACAATGCAGGCAACATAACCAGTAAGTCTGATTTAGGAACATACACTTACCTAGACGGTTCAAACAAACTGCATGCCATTAAAAACAGTAAAAGCCCCCTTACAACATGGGATGGTATCACCTACAATTCTTTCGATAAGATCACGGTCGTAGAAGCTCGTGGCACATTCATGTACATAGGATATGGCGTTAACAAATCTAGGGTATTGACCGACATTGATGATACCCGTAGATATTATGTGGATAATTTGTTCGAACAAAAGATTAAGAACGGCAAAGTTAGTAACACCAACTATATACTTGTTTTTGATAAAGCAATTGCCATCGTATCTCAAGAAGACAATGGTAGCAGCAGTATTAAATACCTGCACCATGATCATTTGGGTTCTATCCAGGCATATTCTGATGAGACGGGCAAGCTTTTTCAAGAGCTTAGCTATGATGCATGGGGGGTAAGGCGTAATCCTGACACTTGGGTCGAGTTTTCTGTGCTGACATCAAGCAACGCTTACAACGACCATGGTTTTGGGGGACACGAGCATATCGACATATTCGAAATGATAAATATGGACGGCCGGATGTACGACCCCATTGTAGGCCGCTTTATCTCTGCCGACCCTTTCATTCAATCACCAGACCTTTCACAAAGCCTCAATCGCTATGCATACTGTATAAACAATCCACTTTCCCTAATCGACCCATCAGGTTATAGCTGGTTTAGCGAAAACTGGAAAACTATCACGGCATCTATCGTTGGAATTGCTGTAACCGTTGTTACCGCGGGGTCGGGCAGTGGAGCTGCTGTTGCACTCATTGCTGGTGCTGCAGGTGGAGCTGCTGGTGCATTAACAGGTGCTCTACTAAATGGAGCAAACATTGGGCAAATAGCTAAATCAACCTTTATTGGTGCATTTTGGGGTGCCGTTACAGGGGTCGTGAAGAACTATGTAGGAGACATTCAACAATTTTGGCTACGCATTGGCGCGCATACGCTTTCAGAGGGAGCACTTGAAGGTCTGCAAGGTGGTAATGTTATTCATGGTTTCATGATGGGAGCAACATCTTCCTTAGGTAGCAGTTTCATTGAAAGCAATCTCAAACCTCTTGGTAAGGTGGCCGAGGTTGCAGCCAATTCTATTCTTAGCGGAACGATCGACGAAATAGGTGGTGGCAAGTTCGCAAATGGAGCAATCACAGGGGCATTCACAATCCTATTTAACGATATGATGCACACAGATGGAACAAAGACGAAGCAGCAAACCAACGATGACGACAACAGCAATCAACTTGCAGGATCGCTGGCTCTTGCCGGTACTGCTCTGCTTGTCGATGATGCAACAGGAATTGGGGTAATAGACGATCCCATCGCCTTCGCTCTCTATGCTACAGCGGGTGCAATCATAACATGGAACAGTGCCACCGCTATTTATAAGGGGATTAAAGACTCTTATTTTAAACCAATGGCAGCAGAACATACAAAAAATAAATGCAAACAAACAAGGGATAAACACACGGGGAGGCGATCTGGAACAAGATATAATCAAAATCAGGAAGCAAAAAAAGGGGAAAAAAATAAGAAACATAAACCGGACCCCAATCCAAACAAAAGACATTAAATTATGAGTAAACTAGCACAATTGATAGAGCAGAATCGGTTTAAAGCCGCAGAAAACCTGCTGCGGAAAAAGCTCGAACAGGAACCTGAGAACGTCTATTTCCTCACCCAACTAGCAAATGCGCTGTGGAACCTCAATAAAAGCGAGGAGGCATTGAACTATGCCGACAAGGCCAAAAGCATTTCTCCCACCAATCCGCTAACGCTTTTTACCCGCGCCCGCGTTCTTGGCTCGTTGCACAAATTCGAAGAGGCTGCTGCCGAATGGGAGGAACTCATCAGCATGGGAGAAGCGGAGGTGGCTGAGAAAGGTTTTGGAAAGGGTTGGGCAAAGTCGGTGATTAACGATGCCCGATATTATAAAGCAGCCGCTCTGCAAGCCCTTTTCAGAGACAAAGAGGCACTCGCCCTGATGGAAGAACACCTGAAACATCGGGGCAAGGGCGTACAAAGCGACTTCACAAAAAAGGAAGCTACGTTGCTATATAAAGAATTGAAATACAGCGATTTCAGGCCTTATGTAAGTGAAACAGCCGAGGGCTTCTCCACAAGCAAGCAAAACAAGCAGGTCTTTAAAAGGCTAAACGAACTGGAAGATGCCAAGCAATGGGATAAGTTGGTGCGTTATCTTAAAGGTGTTTGCAAACGGTATCACAGGGAGTATTACTATAAAACCTTGGTGTCTGAATACTGCATCAAGGCAAAAAACAAGGCCGATTGCCTTAAATATGCCGAAGAGGCCTTTGCACAAGAAACTAACGACCCACTTGTGAAGTACACATACGCCGTGGCATTGAAGTATTGTGGCCGAAACGAAGATGCCTTGGCGCAGTTCGAAGGCCTTGTTGCACTAGGCCTAGACTACATCGCTTACTCGGAACATGGCGAGGGAATGCGCTGGGCAAAGAAAATTGTGCGGCACTCGCAGCGGTATATCGAGGAAATCAAGCAAAAGGAAGAAACAGCAGAAAAGCATTAAAAGCAAGATGTATGAAGGCATATACCTGCGCGACGGAATGGAAAGGGCAAGGGCGTTTTTGGCAGAGCAAGTGAAGGCTCATCCCGAGAACACGCAACTGCGGAGCATGTTAGACGATTGGGCAGACGTCGCCAATGGTTTCGAGCAAGAACGTACCATGCACTCCAAAAGCCCGTCTACCTGCCCTTAACCGCGCACAAAAGGCGGTGACGAAAGTCACGCCTGTTGTGCGAAAGCAGAAACATAAGCAACTAAAAGCTCTAACTAAACAATGTGGATATGGACAAATTAAATCAACTAATAAGGCAGAAGAAATATAGGGCGGCAGACAATTTGCTGCGCAAGATGGTGGAGCAGGCACCAGAAGACGGCTATCTGCTCACCCGGATGGCAGTTTCGTTGTGGAATGATCGCAAAAACGAAGAGGCACTGCAATATGCGGATAGGGCAAAGAAGGTTGAACCAACCGACCCCTACGTTATTTATACGCGTGCCCGCGTGCTTTGGGCGTTGGACAAAAACGAAGAGGCGATTGCCGAATGGGACAACATTCTGAATATGAGCGAGCACGACTTGAAGGAAAGCGGGTATCGCCCGATGTGGATTAAGACGTTTGTTAACGAGGCCAGATATTACAAAGCCCTTTCCCTTCGCGCGCTTTTCAGAGAAAAAGAGGCACTCGCCCTGATGGAAGAACACCTGAAAAATAGGGGAAAGGGCGTACGGAGCAACTTCACAAAGAAGGAGGCTACGCTGTTTTATAAAGAACTGAAATACAGCTATCTCAATTCGGAAGTGGATTATTCGGATGAAGGTTACGCCACCAGGCCACAGGCCCATCGAATAGAAGGGAGGATGGAAACACTGGAAGAGACCAGGCAATGGGATAAGCTGGTGCGTTATCTTAAAGGTGTTTGCAAAGGTTATCCTAAGGAATATTATTTCCATGTGCGACTGTCTGAATACAGCAAGAAGGTTGGGAACAAGGCCGATTGCCTTAAATATGCCACAAACGCCTTTGCACAAGAGCCCAACGACCCGTTGGTTAAATATAATTATGCCGTGGCATTGATGTACTGTGGCCGAAATGAAGATGCTTTGGCGCAGTTCGAAGGCCTTGTTGCGCTAGGCCTAGACTACATCGCTTACTCGGAACATGGCGAGGGAATGCGCTGGGCAAAGAAAATTATGCGGCATACGCTGCGGTACATTGACGATATTAAACGAAGTTGTGTTGACTTCTAAACTTTCTATAAATTGAGAGGAGTCTGTTGTCTTTGTGATGCCGACACAGGATAAACGCTCCTCTCGCATAGCAAGTGCAGGGTAATTCGCTTGCTTCTAATTAACAAGTTGACGAGTTGACCAGTTTCACAAGTTGACGAGTTAACAAGTTGACGAGTTTACCAGTTGACCAGTTGACGAGTTAACCAGTTAACACGTTGAGGAGTTGACACGTTGAGGAGTTGAGGAGTTGTCGAGTTAACCGGTTGACTAGTTAACCAGTTGACGAGTTCACAAGTTCACAAGTTGACAAACTCATCAACTCACATACTCGAAAACTCATCAACTTACGAACTCATCAACTCATCAACTTACAACCTCCTCAACTCACAGCTCCATCAACTCAAAATCTTAAATCCGATATTTTTATTTTACAACACTGCTCTTTTCTTAGCTCCGTTCTAGCGAAAATGTCGGTTAAAAAGTAGGTAAATGACTACTGTTTTTAACCTTTCAATCCTTTCGTCTTGTCTGCTTTTGAGAAGGCAACCTGCGTTTTGCACCATTTTGCCTTTCTAGTTTGGTTGCCAACCCATTATTTTTTTACGCCCAAATACGCCCTTTTGGTGCCTAAAACCCCACTTTTTGATGGCCATTTTGCCCTTTTTAGCCATGTTTTTCATGGTTCTAAGAGGTTTTGTCTATGCTGCGGCAGTGAATTTTTATGCGTTTTGTCTTGCGTTTTGCCCCATTTTGCACTGCATTTTGCACCATTTTACCTTG
>NZ_KV815122.1:29487-39700 GCF_001814145.1 Prevotella sp. HMSC073D09
CGGCATTTCACCTTGCGTTTTGCACCAAAACGCAGTGCATTTAGCGGCATATTGCACCTCATTTTGCTGAAAACAGCCCAAAAGCTGGTACAAATTGCGGTTTTATGCAATGTGTATTCATTTCACTTGCATTTATAACCATCCCACTTTTGCACCTAAACAAACCTCCGCGAGAATCGATTTTTTGCGGCAAGATTGGCGATTGGTGGATAAAAAGGGTACTCTTAGTGTTAAATTTCTTGCTGAAAAATTTACAGCGGTGGCAAGTTGACGGGTGGGAAGGTTAGCAAGAGGGCAAGTTGAAGGGGGTAACAAGTAGACGAGCGAACGGGTTATGAGTGGACGAATGGTCGGCTTACAAGCAGGCAAGGAAACGTACTTGCCCCAGAACGACAAGCTTTTTGCAACGGTGTTGGCCCCGAAAGGCCATCAAAAGAGGTGTTGCTTTGTTCCTCATTTGGGTGCTGTCGTTGCCCTTGCGCCGCATACCGCACACGCAAAAGGAGCCGAACTTCCATCACTGGAAACCCGGCTCCAACCAACAATTTAACTTTATACCTTGACTAAAGCTAACTTCTATAATCTAGAAAACCTTTTAGCCACAACTATGTTTATTTGCGTCCTTGTTATCCTAAACACCAAATTGTTGGTTCGATGTGTGGACTAGGCTCGCGCCTTGCGCCATACAAGTATGAAAAAAAACATTTTATTATGGGTCACTGCCACTCTCTTTCTCTTTTCTCTTTTTGCAGGCGCACCCGCCGCGCCTTTGCTTTCCAGTTGCCTGGCGGTTGCCCTTTGGGCTTTGCTGTTAGGCCTGATGTTTGTATATATAGTCTCTCTCCTTTATTGTCGGGGTGCAGCGAAGGGCATGCCTGCTATGGCCATGCTGTGGGTTTCGCTGTTTTTCTCGGGCGTATTCTTTACTGGTGGCTTTCGGTATGGCCCCAACAAGCGTTTCGCCCGCATAGCTTTCGTTTCCTTTTCATTCGTTCGTCCGTTTGATGTATTTTAAGTTTATGTTCTCGATTTGCATACATTTAAGAAAGAACAAGGTTGCGGAGGCGACCTGGTTAGATAAGGTTCGGTTCGTATTCTGGGTTAGCTAGTTTGTAGATTATCCGATAAGATAATGTCCTTTCTTTTGTGTCTACGTCACCTTTCCCGCACCTGAACTTGCTCTTCTCAACGGTTTGTGCCCTAGGGCTTTGCCGTTTGTATCGTCATTTCACTGTAAAGTCGTTAATCGTCGTTTTAGTCGAAGGTTGTTTTTACGGTTTTGTACCTGCATTTTGCCGGGTTTGCTTTTCTTCGTTGCGCTTTGCAAAACAGGTAAGTTGGCGGATTGACAAGTGCCAGTGCTCTCTATTCATCCATTTAATTTCGGTTTGCACTATTGAGAGATTGATGATCGAATAACCAATTAATCAAATATTAAAAAACCAGGTTGCGCCCATCTCTCCGCCAACTGTGTTTCAATAGGGAAAGGAAGGCCGCCGGTAGAAAAACAAAACTAAACATACTATTCAAATCCACCACGTTGGCGACCCTCCCATCTTATGATGCAAACTTTCCCTATCCAAGGGATTTACGTCTCACAACGTTTACCCTGTTGCGTCTTTAAAGTCAAATCCAGTTTATCAACCTTATCGTTTCACAACGTTTTGCCGTTAAGTCTCTTGTTACTCTGCCCATAATGACCCATGTGTCACCAGGTTTTGCGAGTCACATTTACAGTTCAACATTTCTCATTCTCATGATGCCAGCCTGTTCGATGTTCGTCTGTCAGGCCGTTTCTCTATTTGTTAGGAGCGGTCCCGCTAGGCTCGTCTCCCGTTTCTTTTTTCTTTTTAAAACCATCAAGAAGTGCTCTCAAACGTTTGTCTACCTCTGCTTCCACCATCTCTTTAATGACTTCGAGAAGTTCCACCCGTTCGTCACATTGCCGTCTGTTGTTGCTTTGACGTCTCGGTAGTGGCGTGTCTCGAGCATCCTTCATGATTGTTCGTTTTATCTGATGGCAAAGTTAGGTTGTTTTTTGCAAACTGTTACTAGTAAAATCGTGCAAATTTGTGCTTTTTTTGTGCAACGTCAAACTGCACCAACTGGTGATATTTAGCAATATGCAGCCTACAAACGCCGATGAAATGGGCGTTTTCCAGTGACATGTTTACAGTATTTAGGGATGGTTAAAATTTGGGAATTGGCGATATGGGTGGCTTGTTTTACGTGCCGAAAAATTGCTTTTTGTTGCGGGGGTTAAAAGAAATTGCCGAACCGATCAGGCTTGTTTCTCAAGCACCAACCGTTCGGCAACAAAAGGTTTGATTGGTAAAAAGCAGCTTGTTGGGCACTATTCCTTTTGCCTAACGTATTGTGTGGGCGTTATGCCGCATAGGTTTTTAAATGCGCGAACAAAGTTGGAGTAGTCGCTGAAGCCGCAACGCTCGGCCACATCGCGGAAAGGCATACTGGGATTTTTGTCTATCAGCAGCCGTGCCTTGCGTATCTTGATGCGCAGGATGTAGCCCATAGGCGTGCAACCCGTAAGAGCCGATAGCTTGCGATAGAATTGGCTGTACGTCATTCCCATCTTTTCGGCCACTGCCGACACGTCAATCTCGCCGCCAGCATTAAGCAACATATACACCGTGTCGGTTGCTTTGTTGATGAATTTGCGGTCGGCTTCGCTTTGGGGTTGCTCGTCTTCCTTGTCTGTTTCTTCCAGTTTGGCGTACTTTTCCCGTAGCAATCGGCGTTGTTCAAGCAGTTTTTCAACGCGCATGCGCAGCTCGTCGCGATTAAAAGGCTTGGCAAGATAGGCGTCTGCGCCCGCTTCCAGACCTTTTACGCGGTCGGTTTCGGTTATTTTCGCCGTAACAACGATGATGGGAATGTGGCTTGTTACCTCGTTAGCCCTAATCCTTCGGCACACTTCCAGTCCGTCTACGCCCGGCATCATCAAGTCGGTAACAATCACATCGGGCACCATTTGTTCGGCTTTGTTCAGTCCGTCTTGTCCGTTGTGTGCGTAAATGATGGCGTATTTGTCCGACAGCTGCGAGCCGATGAATGCAGCCACGTCCACATTGTCGTCGATAACCAGCACGCGTAGCACGTCGTCGTTGGCCATTTCGGTGTCGGTGGGGTCGTCTCCTTCGGTTGGCAGCAGGGGTTTCGGCATGTCGGGCCTCTGCGGTTGGGCAGGCTCTGCTGCCGATTTTGTTTGTCTGATGGGTAGGCTCACGTGGAAAACGCAGCCTTGTCCCACGGCACTTTCAGCGGTGATGGTGCCGCCAATCGCATCGATAATCTGCTTGACCAAGGCCAATCCCACGCCCGTTCCAATCTTCGCGCCGTCGTTTTCGGCCTGGTAGAAGGCCTCGAAGATGTGCGGAAGGCTCTCGGCAGGTATTCCCTTGCCCGTATCGCTCACGTCCATCAGCAGTCTTTGTCCGTCTGTGCGCACCTTTACGCTCACCGTTCCTTGCGGTGGCGTGTACTTAAAGGCGTTAGACAGCAGGTTGTTCATCAGCTTGTTCACATAGTCGGGCACGAAATCCATCAGCACTTCGCCGCAAAGGTCGGCCGTAAAGGTCATTTCGCGCATGCGTGCATATTCGCGGTAGCTCTCAATGTTCATGGCAATTTGCGCCACGATGTTGCCGTTTCGCCATGCAGGTTCGCCCACGGCCGACTTCATTTTGGATATGTCGAGCAACTGATTGATGAGTGTCAGCAGGCTAGTTCCTTGTCTTTCGATGGTTTTTGTCTTCTCGCGCGTGTCGGCCGGCACGTTCTTGTCTCGCGAAATGGCTTGACTTAGTCCGAGAATAACCGTCAATGGCGTGCGAAACTCGTGCGTGATGTTGGTAAAGAAGTTCTCGCGCAATGCGCTCATCTTCTTTAATAGCATGTGATTGCGTTTTCGCATGCGGCCAGAGTATATCAAAGTGCCAATCAGCAGGCCCAAAACCACGATGACCAGCGTGCCTGCGTAGAGTATGTTCGTTTTGGCAGTGCGTTCGGATGCCAGTTCTTGGCGCGCCTTGTTCACCTTTTCGCCCTGCATTTGGCGTTCGAGGTTGAGGCTGATGCTTTGTATTCGGTTCACCTTCTCCATGTCTATCACGCTGTCTTGCATGGCACTGGCCAGCACATGGTTGGCCAATGCGGCGCGATAGTTGCCTTGTCGTTCGTAAAGGCGGTACAGGTGCGAATACACTTCGGCCAGATGTTCCTTCGATTTTATCTTTTCGGCGATGGCCTTGGCACGTTGTAGGTTTTCGAAAGCCGTGCTTGTGTTGCCCGTTATGTAGTCGATGCTCACCAGGGCAAGCAGCGGTTGCAGGGCGTGCCATTCGTCTTTCGAGTCGTGTAACTGCTCGTACGCCGTTTGATATTCTGCGTATGCCTTGTCGTATTCTTTGGCCTCTTGGTACATTTCGCCAAAAGCCGTGTGGCAAAGGGCAATGCCGAGCGTGTTGTTGGCGTGCCGGTTAAACGCCATCGACCGATGGAAGTAGGCCCATGCGCTGTCTTTTTTGCCCAAGTGTTTGGCCACAGAACCCAGGTTGGCGCAGTTGATGGCTTGCCCGACGTCGCTTCCCAGCTGGCGTTCTCCTGCCAAAGCCTTGCGCAAAACGCTGTCGGCACGTTTGAAGTTGCCCAAGGTCATGTAGATGTTTCCCAGTCCGTTGAGCGATTTCACATAGTTTTTTCTGGCCAGCCAGCACGTGTCGCCACTCTCTTCCGTCAGTCGCAGGGCCTGATAGTGGTAGGTTTGGGCGGCATCCAGAACGCCCAGCCGGCGATAGTTGGTGCCGATATAGTTCAGCGCGAGCACCCATTCGATGGTGTCGCCCATGGCTTCGGCCTGTTGCAAGCCCTTACTATGCACGCGTAACGACTCTTCAAAGCGGCTTTCGTCGCGCAAAGCCTTACCCCATTCGCGCAAGGCCACCACGCTGCCCAGCTTGTTTCCGGCCTTTTCCAGTTGCGCTTGCAGCTTGGCTAAGGCCTCAATGCCTTGCGCTTGAGCCACGATGCTGTCTGCCTTGCGCCGCTCTTGGGGCGTAAAGCAACGATGTCTGCCCGCGCAGGCAGCCAAAAGTAAGAGGGCCGATAGAATTAAAAACGCCTTTCGGGCGTGCAAGGCCATGCGTGCAGATGGCCGCAAAAGGGTAGAAGTGTCCTCCATAAACGATGGGATAAGTAAGCATACCTCTGCCACAAAGCACTTCATTAGAAAGGGGTTTGACGACAATAGGGCGACCGAACGGCAGGTGCGAATGTTCAAAAAATAGAGATAATCTCGCCCTTTTCGGTCGGCGTAGCTTGTGGATTTTTTGCAAAAATACTGCTTTTTTTAAACAAATGGCGCTTTGTTTTGTTAATAGATGTTCAACGGCAGGCATTCTTTGCCGGTAAATTCACATCCTGCAAACGATGTGCATACCGCAAAATTGGGCGATAAAAAACTTGTGTGCGCAACAAAAGTAAAAAACTTTGCCGCCCGTTTAGTCCGTTAAATAAATAATCGTAACTTTGCGTTAGGTTTGGGCTTGCTTGCGAAATTGCTTTCCAAAGGGGCAGAATGCCCTTCCAAAAGGACGAATTTCTGAGCCCCAAAGGGCGGAAACATCAACTCGAAGGGGCGGAAATCTTTGTCCCAAGGCATCGGTGTTCTTCTGCCGAAAGCGGGGCATCTCTCTGCGAAAAGCGGCGAAACAGACCCTGCCTAACACAAAAGCCAACCTCATAGAACAACGAAAAGAACAAAGATAAACGGCCTTGCACATGCGCTATGTAGACGTTATATTGCCCCGCCCCTTAGAGGGTTACTTCACTTATGCCATCTCCGACGAGCTGGCTACGGGGGTGAAGCTGGGCATTCGCGTGCTTGTTCCGTTCGGCGCATCAAAAACTTGCACGGCTATGGCGGTGCGTGTGCACGATGACAAGCCGGAGTTCGACACCAAAGCCGTGCTGCAAGTGGTAGACACGGCGCCGATGTTGTTGCCCCAACAACTGGACCTTTGGCAATGGATAGCCCAATATTACATGGCGCCCATCGGCGATGTGTACACTGCGGCCTTGCCTGCGGGCCTTAAAGACGAGGCGGGATGGCAGCCAAAGACCGAAGTTTACGTGGCGTTGGCCGACAATTTTCAAACCGATAAAACGCTAAACATCGCTCTCGACATGCTGCGCGGCGCGCGCCAACAGCTTAAAGCGTTCACCTGTTTCCTGCATCTCAGCCATTGGGACACCTTAGAAAACAACCAAACGCAACAGCCCGTGGCCGAGATAACGCGCGTGGAACTGATGAACGAAAGCGGTGCTAGCAACGCTACCATTAAGGCTTTGGTGGACCGAGGCCTACTCCGTATATATAATAAGGAGGTGGGACGACTGAATACCGGCGACACTGAACCCGCCGAAAAGCCCAAACCGCTGAGCGCGGCACAGCAAGAGGCGTATAACAGCATCGTGTTCCAGTTTCTCAAAAAGCGAGTGGTGCTGTTGCACGGCGTAACATCTAGCGGTAAAACCGAGGTGTATATACATCTTATCAGCAAAGCCTTGGCAGAGAAGAAACAAGTGCTTTACCTGCTGCCCGAAATAGCATTGACCGTACAAATGACCTCGCGCCTGAAACGTGTGTTTGGCAAACGCTTGGGCATTTACCACTCGCGATACAGCGATGCCGAACGTGTGGAGATATGGAAAAAGCAACTTTCTGCCGAACCCTACGAGGTTATACTGGGCGCAAGGAGTGCCGTGTTCTTGCCTTTTCAACGTCTTGGATTGGCCATCATCGACGAAGAGCACGAGGGAAGTTTCAAACAGCAAGACCCTGCGCCGCGTTATCACGCCCGTTCTGCTGCAATCGTGCTGGCCAGTTACTATGGCGCGCAAACGCTTTTGGGCACGGCAACGCCCTCGACCGAGACCTATTACAATGCGCAGACGGGCAAGTACGGCCTTGTTGAACTCACCACACGATACAAAGACATCGCCCTGCCCGAGATAAAGGTGGTGGATGTGAAGGACCTTCGCCGCCGAAAGCTGATGAACGGGCCTTTTTCGCCGACCTTGCTGTCTGCCGTTCGTGGCGCGTTGGAACGTGGCGAGCAAGTTATTCTGTTTCAGAACCGACGTGGCTTTGCCCCAATGGTTGAATGCCACACCTGCGGATGGGTGCCCAAATGCGACAATTGCGACGTGTCGCTGACGTTGCACAAGAACATGAACCAGCTTACCTGCCACTACTGCGGCTTTACATACGCCGTGCCGACGACATGCCCCAACTGCGGCGAAACCGACTTGCGGGGGCGCGGTTATGGCACGGAAAAGATTGAAGACCAGTTTGCGCAGCTGTTCCCGGAGGCCAAAATAGCACGCATGGACCTTGACACCACGCGCACAAAAAACGCATACGAACGTATTATACACGACTTTTCGCAGGGCAGAACCAACGTGCTTATCGGTACGCAGATGGTTACTAAGGGGCTAGACTTCGACAAAGTGAGCGTGGTGGGCATCTTAAACGCCGATGCCATGCTTAACTATCCCGACTTCAGGTCCTACGAACAGGCGTTTATGATGATGGCGCAGGTGAGTGGAAGGGCAGGGAGGAAGGGTAAACGTGGCTTGGTGTTGCTACAAACAACGTCGCCCGAACTGCCCGTAATTGTTCAGGTGGTGCGCAACGATTATCAAGCGTTCTATACAGACTTGTTGGAAGAGCGTCGTTTGTTCAGGTATCCGCCGTTCTTTCGATTGGTGTATGTCTACTTGAAACACGCCAAAGAACAGGTGGCCGAAACGGCCGGGATAGAGCTTGGCAGCAGACTGCGACAACTGTTTGGCGACCGCGTTCTTGGTCCCGACAAGCCTGCGGTGGCGCGTGTAAAAATGTTGCACATCCGCAAGTTGGTCTTAAAACTAGAACCATCGCTCAGTGGCGAACAAGTGCGCCAATGCTTGCGATACGCCCATAACGAGATGGCGAAAGATAAAAAATACGCCACCCTGCACGTGTTTTACGATGTAGACCCGATGTAAGGGGAGGGGTTAAGAAGTGAGGAGTTAAAGGAGTTAAGGAGTTAAGGAGTTAAGCCAAATGCTTTGTTGCATAGGGACCAACTATCTCGTCAACTAGCCATCTTGTTAACTCGTCAACTCGTCAACTCGTCAACTCGTAAACTAGCCATCTTGTTAACTCGTAAACTTGTTACCTCGTCAACTTGTCAACTTGTCAACTCGTAAACTAATAATAAAAGGAGAACCATATCATGGCAACAACCATAAACAACAAGGAACATTGGTGGGCGACAACGAAAGGTTTGCTGGCCCGCAACAAACATGTGGACGGAAAGGAATTGCAAGAAGACTTCCTTAAATATATCTACGAACACGGTAAGGAAATGCCCCGTCAGCTGGTGGATGAGGCCGCAAAAGACCTTGGCACCAACCGCGAAGGCATGGCCAACACCGTGGGTGCGCTGGTTTTGGCCGGCGAACTAACTGCCAACGACACGCTCGCACTTACTGAAAAGGGTTGCATGCACGCCCTTCGGCTTATTCGCGCCCACCGCATCTACGAACAATACTTGGCCGAACACTCGGGTTATGCACCATCCGAGTGGCACGAACGGGCGCATCGCATGGAACACCGCATCACGCCCGACGAGCAAGAGCGCATTGCATCGCTGTTGGGCAACCCGCTTTTCGACCCTCATGGCGACCCCATACCCACGCCTTCGTTGGCCGTTGCCGACAAAGGCACATGCGGCGAACCCATCGAGGCGCAGTCGTGGTGGCGCATTACGCATGTGGAAGACGACGACAAGCAGCTGTTTACGCTCATAGCCGAGAAGGGATTGACCAAAGACTCGCTCATCTTCATCACCCAGATAGACAACGTGGCCATGATGTTCGACTACGAGGGCGAGCATTTCTCGTTACCCATAACGGCACTCGAGGCCATTAACATGCAACCTGTTACAACTGCCGAGCTAAACAACTTGCCCGAGGTGCGTGCACAAAGGCTTACCCATCTTCAAGCGGGCGAAGAGGCACGTATTGTGGGCTTGTCGCCAGCTTGCCGCGGAGCACTTCGCCGTCGTCTGCTGGATTTAGGTTTCGTAAAAGGTAGTGTGGTGAGCATTGACATGCCTAGTCCCATGGGCAACCCCATCGCTTACATTGTTCGTGGGTCGGCCATAGCGTTAAGGCACGAGCAAGCCAAGTACGTTTTGGTGCGTAAAGACCTTGTGGAGAGCGAGAAACAGCAGCAATAAGGCACGAATGAGGATTAGGGTTTGCCTGGTATGCGCTGTTGGCGTGTGCCATGCACCCACGCCTTTTCGTCCAACCGGCATGCCAGTTGTGGCTTAAAGGTCTTGCAAAAGCCCGTTTCGGCATCTCTTTTCCAAATGCCCACGATTGTTAATTTGTGTGCTTATATTTTACAAAAGACGTGTTGCCCGTCGCCTCGTTCTAGCGAGAATTATGGCTGTTTGGCAGTAAAAATGCCGCTAAAAGCCGACTTTCGGGTCTCGTTTTTAGTCCCTTTTCGGGCATTTTGTCGGTATTTAGTATCGTTTTACCTTTCTATTTGGTTCTCGACTCGTGATTTTTTCGATGCCAAAAACCAGTTTTTTACCCCCAAAATACCGCTTTTTAATAGGAGTTTTGCCCTTTTAGGCCATGTTTTTAATGGTTCTAAGCGGTTATGTTTATACCATTACAATGTATTTTTATGCTTTTCATCTCGCATTTAGCAGCATTTTACGTTGCATTTAGCACCAAAATACCCTGCGTTTTGCATCAAAACGCCCTGCATTTAGCATCAAAACGCATGGCGTTTAGCACCAAAACGCACTGCGTTTAGCGGCATATTGCACTGTGTTTTGCTGCAAATAGCCCCAAAACAGGTGCAAATGGCTGTTGTTTATAATAAATATTCATTTTGCTGCATTCGCATCCTAACCCCATTTTGCACCCAAACAAACCTTCGCGAGAATCGATTATTTGCGGTCGGGTGGGCTTTTGGTGGAAAAAATGTTAGCTATAACGTTAAAATTTATGCCGAAAAGATTACATAGGTAAGGGGTTGACGAGTTGGCGTGAGTTGACAAGTTGACGAGATGGTTAGCTCTTCTGCAATAGAGCATTTGGCTTAACTCCCTAACTCCTTAACTCC
>NZ_KV815122.1:39800-46687 GCF_001814145.1 Prevotella sp. HMSC073D09
CAACAAGGCATTTGGCTTAACTCCTTAACTCCTTAACTTCTTAACTCCTCAATTAGTTAGCCCTTCTACAATAAAGCATTTGGCTTAACTCCTTAACTCCTCAATTAGTTAGCCCTTCTGCAACAAGGCATTTGGCTTAACTCCTTAACTCCCTAACTCCTTAACTCCTCAATTAGTTAGCCCTTCTGCAACAAGGCATTTGGCTTAACTCCCTAACTCCTTAACTCCTTAACTCCTCAATTCTTTTCGTGTTTCGCCACAAATAGAGGTGTTTTTTGACATAAGAACATAAGGAACATAGGGCAAATGAACGGAATTTTCAACAAAATAATACGTTTTTCTTGCAAGTTGTCGTTTTATTACATACCTTTGCAGAACAAGGTATTTTTATTAACACGGCGCGTGTTAGGCGTTGCTGTTGCGCGCTTGGTTTTGTAACCGCTTTTTTTAACTTGAATTAGATGCAGAAATGAAAGAGAAAAACAACCGACTCGAAACGTTGAAACTGCTCATCTCCAGTCAGGAGATAGGCTGTCAAGAAGACCTATTGAAAGCACTTTCCCAAGAGGGTTTCAACATCACGCAAGCTACGCTCAGCCGTGACTTAAAACAGCTGAAAGTGGCCAAAGCCGCCAGCATTAATGGCAGGTACACCTATGTGCTGCCTAACGAAACGATGTACAAGCGCATACCCACCCCGCGCATGGCACGCGAGATGATGAAGGTTTCGGGCTTTCAATCTATCGCCTTTTCGGGAAACATGGGCGTGATGAAAACCCGTCCGGGCTATGCCAGCTCTATCGCCTACAACATCGACAATGGCGGGATTGCAGAGATATTGGGCACCATATCTGGAAACGACACCATCTTTATTGCCTTTAAAGAGCCCTTCGACCCAGACGAGATGACACGGAGAATGCAAGATGTTATTTCGCGGATGTAGGTGGGTTTGTGCTTCATTAAGTAATAGCCATTAATCTAATCGACGGAAACAGACACGATGCCATGCGGACAGCAGGGCCGTAAGGTCGTGTGCCGCACCAGGCGGGGTAGGAAAACAGGGCGAAGGCGGACGTATGGGCGTTGCTTTTAATACGGAATCGACACGTTATTGGGTGGAGCCAATGTGCTGTTTGCGGAGCCAGTGCGCCGGCATTGGCAGCCCATCTGCGGATTTCTACCTTGTAGCTCCCCACTTTCGGATGCCTGCCATGTAAGCGCGCTCACCGCCATGCGGATGTTGGCGTGTGCGGCTTTACCTGCATGGCGGCTGTTGCAAGCTGCCTTTTAAACGCGAAACTTCGTACGTGCAAGGCGCAACCGCCTTTTGCGCATTGCCCCTTGTGATGTGCCCTTGGTGGCACAGGGGCCGTACAAACTTCACCAACACATGGCCGAAACACGTGTTGGTGCACGTTTCGTTTGCCCCTTTTGTGCGAATTTTGGTGCGCGCATGTCAAGTGCTAAATGGCCTCTGTGTCTTCAAAATTTGCGCAAAAGACTGGTTTTATTTGCAAAATTCACATTTTTTGGTTAACTTTGCAGCCGGTTACGAAGTGCGTAGCCGAACTCTTCCACATCGTTTCTGTGAAATCAATTCATTTTATTAGGATAGGGAAGAGGCGGTGTAAGCCCCTTGCGAAAGGGCAGCGAACATCATATTTCAATCTATTCATGATTAGCGAGAACAGACTCTCGTTGATAAAAAACTCTCTTAAATTTGTGGGGCGACTGTGGCATGAGGATGTAGCAGTCGTCTTTTTTTTGTCTTTTTCTTTGTGTTTTGTGCTATTTGCACTACCTTTGCCTTTAAGTATAGCATAAAAAATGAAGTCATCAGATTTTTTCGGCAAACTAACAAGCAAGTATATCTGGTTAAATCTCGCGGCTATGGCGGCTGTGGTGGTTCTACTTGTGGTGGGCGCTAAGTTCGGTATCGACATCTACACCCATCATGGCGAGGCCATACCCATACCCGACATCAAACATAAGTCGTTCGCCGATGCCAAACAGATGCTGGCCAACGTGGGGTTGCTTATCGAAGTTACCGATACGGGATATGTGCGGACGCTGCCCGCGGATTGCATCTTGGAGCAATCGCCACAGCCCGGCGACTGCGTTAAGACGGGCCATGTGGTCTATGTAATCGTAAACTCGGGTAACACACCCACCATTACCATGCCCGACATCGTAGACAACAGCTCGATGCGCGAGGCAATGGCCAAGCTTAGGGCGATGGGTTTCAGGGTGGGCGAACCGCAATTCATCGTGGGCGAACGCGAATGGGTGTACGGCGCTACGGTGAACGGACGGCATGTGGTGGCTGGCGACAAGATACCCGTAGATGCTGTGGTGGTGTTGCAGGTGGGGAATGGCTCGCGTTCGGAAACGGATACGACCATCGACTATGTGGAACCCAACTATAAAAACCAACAAGAGGACCAGGAAGGCGAGGGCGACGTGGACGAGTTCGACGTGGTTACGCCTGCCGAAACGCCGCAACGGGGCAACTAAGCCGCCACTGGGACAGGCCGAGAGGCACACTTCAACAACAACAACGCATGACCGACTATATAGAGGAGATAGAAGAACAGGACGACGACACGGGGCAACTGTACGAACACCTGCGCATAGTGGTGGATAAGGGACAAGTGCCTGTGCGTATCGACCGATTTATGACAGAAAGGTTGCAACATTCCAGTCGTAACCGCATACAAAAGGCCGCCGACGCGGGTTTCGTACACGTAAACGAACGCCCCGTGAAGAGCAATTACAAGGTAAGGCCGGGCGATGTGATTACGCTGATGCTGGACCGACCCCACCACGACACGACCATCGAGGCCGAAGACATTCCGCTCGATGTGGTGTACGAAGACGATGCGCTGATGGTTGTCAACAAGCCGGCGGGCATGGTGGTGCATCCCGGTGCGGGAAACTTCCACGGAACGCTAATCAACGCCGTAGCTTGGCACCTGCGCAACATGCCTTCGTTCGATGCCAACGACCCCGAAGTGGGGCTGGTTCACCGCATTGATAAGGATACAAGCGGACTTTTGGTGGTGGCGAAGACACCCGAGGCCAAGCGAAAGCTGGGGTTGCAGTTCTTCAACAAAACCACTCACCGCAGTTACAACGCCTTGGTGTGGGCCAACTTCGCCGAAGACGAAGGGCGTATAGAGGGAAACATCGGGCGCGACCCGCGCGACAGATTGCGTATGGCGGTGTTTGCGCCCGATAGCGAAACGGGTAAGCCGGCCGTAACCCACTATCGCGTGCTGGAACGTTTCGGCTATGTCACCTTCGTGGAGTGTATCCTCGAAACGGGTCGCACGCACCAAATAAGGGCACACATGAAACATATCGGTCACCCGATGTTTGGAGACGAACGCTATGGCGGCACCGAGATATTGCGCGGCGAACGTTCGTCTACCTATAAGGCCTACATACAAAACTGCTTTAAGCTGTGCCCTCGGCAGGCTTTGCACGCCCGAACGTTGGGCTTTGTTCATCCCACAACGGGCGAACAAATGGACTTTACCTCGCCCTTGCCACAGGATATGGAACAGTTGTTGGACAAATGGCGCAACTACATCAAGGGATTGGCTGTTTGACTAAGACGATGTGAAAGGGCTTATAAAGGTGAAAAGGCTTATAAAGGTGAAAGGGTGAAAAGGTGAAAAAATGGCTTCGCCCACCAGCCTCATCAACTGGTAAACTTGTCAACTGGTAAACTTGTCAACTCGCAAACTCGTTAACTCGTCAACTGGTAAGCTTGTCAACCCGTTAACTGGTCAACTCGTTACCCTCGTCAACTGAACTTAAAGAAGAAAAGATATATAAGGATATGAAAGATTTGAAGAGAAATATTGCTATCGTATGCGGTGGCAACTCGTCTGAACACGAAGTGTCGCTACGTTCAGCACGAGGTTTGTACTCGTTTTTCGATAAAGACAAGTACAACGTCTACATCGTAGACATCGAAAGAATGAATTGGAAAGTGGACCTCGGTAACGGCGAAAAGGCCACTATCGACAAGAACAACTTCTCCTTTGAGCACGAAGGCACGCACGTGTTCTTTGATTATGCCTACATCACCATTCACGGAACGCCGGGCGAAAACGGCATCATGCAAGGCTATTTCGAGCTTATCGACATGCCTTACTCCACTAGCGGCGTGTTGGTTGAGGCGTTAACATTCGACAAGTACGTGCTAAACAACTACCTGCGTGGCTTTGGCGTGAACGTGGCCAAGAGCATGCTGGTGCGCCGCGGCCAAGAGTATGGCATCGACGAACGAGCCGTAGAAGAGCAATTGGGTATGCCCTGCTTTGTGAAACCGGCTGCCGACGGGTCTAGTTTCGGCGTGTCGAAGGTGAAGAACGTAGACCAATTGGCTCCTGCATTGCGCAAAGCATTGATGGAAGACGATGCGGCCGTGATTGAATCGTTCCTCGATGGCACCGAGATTTCTGTGGGATGCTATCGCGTAAAAGGCGAAACAAAGGTGCTGCCTGCCACCGAAGTGGTGAGCCATAACGAGTTTTTCGACTACGATGCGAAGTATAACGGACAGGTGGAAGAGATTACGCCTGCACGTATCGCCGAGGAAACGGCACGCAGGGTGGCCGAGGAAACGGCTCGCATCTACGAACTGCTAGGCTGCAACGGCATTATCCGCATCGACTATATCTTAACCAAGGAGCCCGACGGGACGGATAAGATAAACCTCATTGAGGTGAACACCACGCCTGGAATGACGCCCACAAGCTTTATTCCGCAGCAAGTGCGCGCCGCTGGAATGGAAATGAAAGACGTGTTGAGCGACATTGTGGAGAACCAATTCTAACCCCTTGCCGTGCTAACGCGCCAAAAAAAGTATAACTCGACAGCCTCGATTCCCACTCAATGTGTTTAGTTTTGTATCAAGAAAAAGGCTAGGCAGCGATGCGAATCGCTTTTAGCTACTTTCATACAAAGGGGATAGAGGCTGTCATCTTATCATCTACATAACATGCAATCCAATAACTATCTAGAGAAATTCGCAACCATTCGGCCCTTTGATGCCGAAGAGTTGCCCGCCGCTTTCGACCGACTTTTGGCCGATAAGCAGTTCGAGTCTGTGATAACTTACATCTTTCCGCAGCTGCCTTTCTCGCTTTTCGCGCAACAACTGCGGGCTTGTAAAACCAGTATTGAAGTGCAAAAGACCTTTGCCTACCCCTTTTTGGCAAACCTTTTGGCCAAAGCAAGCAGTGGGGCAGACATGGATAGTACGGCCATCGACAGCCAACGCCGCTACACCTTTGTAAGTAATCACCGCGACATCGTGCTCGATTCGGCTTTCTTGGCCAAGTTTCTTATCGACAACGGATTCTCTACCACATGCGAAATTGCCATTGGCGACAACCTACTTTCCTTGCCTTGGGTAAAGGATTTGGTGCGCGTAAACAAGTCGTTCATCGTAGAACGCAACCTGCCTATTCGGCAAATGCTGGCCTCCAGCAAGCTTTTGTCGGAGTATATGCACTACGCCATCAACGAGAAGAACGAGAACGTGTGGATTGCACAACGCGAAGGGCGTGCGAAAGATTCTAACGACCGCACCCAAGAGGCCGTTTTGAAGATGATGGCCATTGGCGGCGAGGGCGACATCGTTGACCGATTGGCCGACTTGCACATTGTGCCGCTGGCCATTTCGTACGAGTACGACCCCTGCGACTTCCTTAAAGCCAAAGAAATGCAGCAGAAACGCGATACGCCCGACTTTAAGAAGAGTGCACAAGACGATGTGCTGAGCATGCAAACGGGTATTGTTGGTTACAAGGGGGCTATTCATTACCATTGCGCACCGTGCATTGACGGTTTCCTCTCTACGTTGGATCGCGACATGCCCAAAGGCGACTTGTTTGCTGCTGTGGCCCAACACATCGACCAAGAGATTTATCGTAACTATCGTATTTACCCCGGAAACCGCGTTGCGCTGTATCTACTTACGGGCGAAAAGGGTGCAGACAACGCCTTTACAGCCGAAGAGCAGGCCACGTTCGAGAAGTATTTGGAGGGTCAGATGGCTAAGATAACCCTTCCGCAGAAGGATGAAACGTTCTTGCGGCAGCGTATGCTTGAGATGTATGCCAACCCCTTGATTAACCAACGCTCCGTATGATGAACGCTCGTAAAGTCATATCGCCACTCGCACGCTTGTTCCTAGGTGGGGCTTTCGCGGTGGCTCTTATTGCGTTAACCACCCTTTCGGCTTGCGAAAACGATAGCTACGACACGGGCGATGGTAGCAATTCGTACCTGAAAGCCCACTTTGCCGAGGCTCACACCACGGCCAATGCCAAGCTTGCTTTTGCCGTAACGGATGATGGAGACACCCTTCGGTTTCCGCCTAACACATCAAACAAGGCCTTTGCAAAGGCAGATAGCGTTTATCGCGTGTTGTATTATTACGACCAACGCGGGGCAAACATCAACCCCCGAAGTATCGTTCCCATTCCTGTTGTTACGCTTTCCGACAGTACGACGTGGCCCACCGACCCCGTAACGTTCGAGAGTGCATGGGTTAGTAAGAACAGAAAGTACTTCAACATAGGCTTTGCCTTGAAGGTGGGACGAACAGACGAGCCCGCCAGAAGGCAGCGAATAGGGGTTGTTCGCGACTCGTTTGTTACTACCGCAGCTGGCGAACACATCTTATATATGCACCTTGCGCATAGTCAGAATGGTGTTCCGCAGTATTATTCGCAACGTGTGTACATCAGTGTACCCATCAAAAAACTTCCTGCCAACACCCGTTTCGTGTTTCGGGTGCAGGATTATCAAAGGCTGATAACGGTGGAAAGGGGAGGTAGTTAAGGAGTTATGGAGTTAAGGAGTTAAGG
>NZ_KV815122.1:46787-51042 GCF_001814145.1 Prevotella sp. HMSC073D09
GAGTTAAGGAGTTAAGGAGTTAAGCCAATAGCTTGGTTAAACTACAAGACTCGAAACAACTAAGGCTGCGACCTACCAACAAGATGGTTTTTAGCTCTATACATAAAGCAATGGCTTAACTCCCTAACTCCTTAACTCCTTAACTCCCCAAATATCCTCCCTAACTCCTTAACTCCCCAAGATAGTTATCCCTTGTGCAACAAAGCATTTGGCTTAACTCCCTAACTCCTTAACTCCCCAAATATCCTCCCTAACTCCTTAACTCCCCAAGATAGTTATCCTCTGTGCAACAAAGCATTTGGCTTAACTCCTTAACTCCCTAACTCCCTAACTCCTCATTTAACTCACAAACTCAATATCATGCTTACCAAGCAAGTAAACGGTAAAGGTCCCCAATGGGGCAACAATTGTTATTTCTCTGAGAACGCCACTATTGTAGGCGACGTCACTATGGGCGACGACTGTTCGGTGTGGTTCTGTGCCGTTCTCCGTGCCGATGTAGACGGAATACGCATCGGCAATCGCGTGAACATCCAAGACGGAGCATGCGCGTACACCAGTCGCATGGCACGCCCGTAGTGATAGAAGACGACGTGTCGGTGGGGCACAACGCCACCGTTCACGGCTGCATCCTTCGTCGCGGCTGCCTTATTGGCATGGGCGCAACGGTGCTAGATGCCGCCGAAGTGGGCGAAGGAGCAGTGGTTGCGGCCGGTGCCGTGGTGCTGCAAGGCACGAAGATTGGTGCAAACGAGCTGTGGGCAGGCGTTCCAGCCAAGCTGGTTAAGCGCACCGCGCCCGGCCAAGCCGAAGAGTTCGCCCAGCATTATATGGAGATAAAGAAGTGGTATTAAGGTTCATGCCGTTGATTAGCCAGCCCTTCTGGCTTTCATGGTGTCTTTAAGGTCACTGGTGTTACTAGCTTATCTAGGTAAGCCGCTATGTCTTGGCTGCCTAGATAAGCTAGTTTAATTTTGTAAAGTCAAGCCAATTACCTTTTATCTTCCCAACTCTAACGGCTTTGTAGCCTCTTTCAACCACACCAGATGTTCGCGGTCTAGATGTGGAGCAAGTGTGGTGTACACCATGCGATGGTAGTCGTTGAGCCACGTAATCTCTTCTGCCGAGAGCATGGAAAGCACAATCGGCGCGGTGTCGATAGGGCAAAGCGTTAGCGAAGTGAACTGCAAGAACTCGCCAAAGGCCGTTGAACGATAGGGAATAGTGAGCAAGGTGTTCTCTATCCTGATGCCATATTCGCCCTCGATATACAGTCCTGGCTCGTCGGTGATGGTCATTCCGGCGTGGAAAGGCGCAGGCCGCCATTGCATTCTAACCTGTTGTGGCCCCTCGTGTACGTTGAGATAAGCCCCAACGCCGTGCCCCGTGCCATGCAAATAGTTCATGCCCTCGCGCCAAAGCGGTAAACGTGCCGTGGCATCTAGCTGCGTGCCCGTTGCGCCATCGGGGAATTTCAGCATCGCAAAGTTGATAAATCCCTTCAACACCAGCGTGTAGGCCGTGCGTTGTTCGGGCGTTGTCTCGCCCAAAGCGATGGTACGGGTGATGTCGGTAGTACCATCTTGATATTGCGCGCCACTGTCAATCAGCACCAATCCGCGTGGCTTTACGGGAACATCTGTTTCGGGTGTGGCCTCGTAATGCACAATGGCTCCGTGCGATTCGTAGCCAACGATGGTCTCGAACGACTTTCCGCGGAACAGCGGTTGTTCGGCCCTGAACGACGTTAGTTTCTCATCCAGACTCATTTCCGTTTCTGTTCCGCCCTCCACGGCAGGTTTCAACCACTTCAAGAACTTCACCATAGCGATGCCGTCTTTTAGCATCGCGTTGCGAAAACCACGTATCTCGGCATCGTTTTTCACCGCTTTCAGGGCAGGGACAGGCGAGGGCATCGTTATAACCTCTTGGCAAGTAACCTTTTGCGCAAGCGTATAGTTGGTTGTGTTGGGGTCTAGCAGGATGTTGTATTCGGCATAACGGGCAAGTCCCTTATCCACATCGGCGTATTCGGCCGCCTCAATCTGCTGCGATTTAAGATACGCTTTCACCTCTTCTCCCAACTTCTCCTTATTAATATATAAGGTAGAACGGTTTTGCTCGATAAGCAAATAGGCCACGAACACGGGGTTGCACTGCACGTCAGAGCCGCGAAGGTTAAGCGTCCAAGCCACATCGTCGAGCGTGCTAACCAATGTTCCGTCGGCATGTACGCTGCGCAACGCCTTCCGTATGCGGTCTATCTTATGGCGTGTTTCTTCGCCAGCCAGTTCCAAAGGCTGCAATTCAACGCTGTTGGTGGGTATCTCTGGGCGGTCGGTCCATATCGTTTTCAGCGGGTCGAGGTTGGTTCTCAACGTCAGTCCGCCAAGTTTTCTCAACTCTGCTTTTAGCGCATTCACCTCGCTTAGGGTGTTAACCATGCCGTCTAGTGCCACCTCGGTGTTGTCGGTATGGCTCAACTTGTCGGCCAACCACTCGGCTATCGATGGCGTTTGGGGCAGTCCGTCCTTCATCAGTTTAAACTCTGTGCCTTGTAATTGCTCTTCGGCGGCGATGAAGTAGCGCGAGTCGGTCCACACGGCGGCATCGTCGAGCGTCACCACTGCCGTGCCGGCCGAGCCGTTGAACCCCGAAATCCATTCGCGACCTTTCCAATGTTCGGGTACATATTCGCCCGAATGCGGGTCGGTACTGGGAAAGATAAAGGCCGCCAAATGTTCTCTGCGCATCAGTTGGCGCAAGGCGTCAAGTCGTTGTTCGATTGTTTTCATATCTAGTGCTTTTGGTTTCTGTCATGTTATGTTAGTTGTGTTTCGCCCCCGTTAGTACGTCGTGTTCCGTCGAGGAGCATGTCGCGGGAAGTGTGCCCGTATGTAGTTGGCTCGGTGCTAAGTTATGAAATAAAAATGAAAAACACGGCCTCCGCCACCACTTTTGTCAGCCATAAGTAACAAAAAGCACGTACGTTTTAAAATTATAACAAATTAAAGGCCGCATAAGATGCCTGCCTTACCATTTTTTTTGCTACCTTTGCCCTAACAATGTAACGGAGTTACTTTAATCAAAAATCAAATATAATTATGGAATTTCTAACAGATGAGAAACTAGTTATTGTCGGTGCAGCCGGCATGATTGGTTCCAACATGGCCCAAACAGCCGCCATGCTTGGCCTAACCCCCAACATTTGCCTGTACGATGTGTACGAACCAGGATTGGCAGGTGTTACCGAAGAAATGCGCCACTGCGGTTTCGAGGATGTGAACTTCACCTACACCACCGATGTTAAGGAGGCTTTAAAAGGTGCCAAGTACATCATCTCGTCGGGTGGAGCTCCCCGTAAAGAGGGCATGACCCGCGAAGACCTGCTCAAAGGCAACGCCACCGTGGCCGAACAGCTGGGTAAAGACATCAAGGCTTACTGTCCCGACGTAAAGCATGTGGTTATTATCTTCAACCCCGCAGACATCACGGGCTTGGTAACGCTCATCTGGTCGGGCTTGAAACCATCACAAGTATCAACGCTTGCAGCCCTCGACTCCATCCGTTTGCAAAGCGAATTGGCTAAGCACTTCGGTGTTCCACAGAGCGAAGTTACGGGTTGCCGCACCTACGGAGGCCACGGCGAGGCGATGGCTGTGTTTGCATCTACAGCCAAAGTGCAAGGCACGCCGCTGCTCGACCTTATCGGTACGCCGAAACTCAGCGCCGAAAAATGGGCCGAAATCAAGCAGAAGACGGTTCAAGGTGGTTCGAACATCATCAAACTTCGTGGCCGCAGCTCGTTCCAAAGCCCCGCTTACGTATCGGTTAAGATGATTGAGGCCGCTATGGGAGGCGAAGAATTTGCATGGCCCGCAGGTCGCTACGTGTCGTTCGCCGGCATCGACCACATCATGATGGCTATGGAAGTGAGCATCACCGAGAAGGGTTCTGCCTACGAAGAGGTTGTTGGCACGCCCGAGGAAATGGCCGAATTGAAGAAGAGCTACGACCACTTGGTGAAGATGCGCGAAGAGGTTATCGCCCTTGGCGTACTTCCTCCCGTAGAGAAGTGGGGCGAAATCAACCCCAACTTGAAGTAAGTTAGGGCTGAAAAGCCAAAAACACGCATCCCCCAACGCACCACAAGTGCGCTTGGGGGATGTTTTTTGTTTGGACACATCCTAAAAGGTGAAAGGGTGAAAAGGTGAAAGGGTTAAAGGGTGAAAAGGTGAAAGGGTGAAAGGGTGAA
>NZ_KV815122.1:51142-51637 GCF_001814145.1 Prevotella sp. HMSC073D09
AAAGGGTGAAAAGGTGAAAAGATGGCTGCGCCCACCACTCTTGTTAACTTGTCCGACCAGTCCGACCAGTCCGACCAGTCTGACCAGTCTGACCAGTCTGACCAGTCCGACTAGAAGAACTAAATAAACTAGCCCCACTAACTTAATTAACCCAATGCCTGAAACTCATTAACCCGCCTGCTACCACCTCGTTTTTGTCTGCTTTTCCGCATATATTTTAACACTATGGCTGCCCTTTTTATCCACCACTTCACCCGCTTGGCCCAAAAAATCGATTCTCGCGAAGGTTTGTTTTGATTGCAAAAAGGGGGTAGTTTGTGAATACGATGAAATGAATTTTTATTTAAAAAGACCGCTGTTTGCACCCCGTTTCGGGCGTTTTGCGGCTAAATGCACTGCGTTTTGGTGCTAAATGCACTGTGTTTTGGTGCTAAATGCACTGTGTTTTGGTGCAAAATACACTGCGTTTTGGTGCAAAATGCACTGCGTTTTGGT